>CABUWR010000035.1 GCA_902495265.1 uncultured Collinsella sp.
CACTGGCCGACGACCCCGCCTACGCTGCCGCACTAGTAGGGGCGTCGCAGCTGCTGGCCGATGAGGCCCGTGCCGCCGGAACGTACACCGGCAAGGAGCCGTTCAACTTTACCGTTGCCGCGTTATTCCCCGTCGCGCAGGTCGCCGGCGACGCACCGCAGGTTCCGACGGGTTTGCTCACCCACCAGATCGCACGGTTCTAACAGGGTCTAAACGCCCAGCACAAAGACTCGATAGCTCAACAAACAAGGGGCGGGGATACATGCGCATGCATCCCCGCCCCTTTCACATCGAGCAATGATGTCGGCAATCTACATCGCCACGCCCGCGCTACCCCCGCTGCGGGCCTGCTGCCGCCACGAGCGGCTCAAGCCCCAGCTCGCGCGCGTAGTCTTCCTGCGTAAAGATCTCAACCAGTTCAAACGTATCCGTCGCATCATCAAACGCAAAGTGCAACACCGAGCAATTGCCCGGCACGCGGTCGCGCTCGTCTGCCGCTGCGCCCTTCACGTGGTCCATGAACTCCTTGATAGCCGAGCCGTGGCTTACCGCGAGCACGCACGTATGGTCCGGACGCTGCATAAGCTCGGTCAACGTCGCCACCATGCGCTCGCGCACCTGCATCTGGCCCTCGCCGCCAAACTGGCAATAGAAGTCGCGCCATGGGCGCTCGGGCATGAGCATCACGCGCTCGGCCTCAAAGTCGCCAAAGAACCACTCGCGCAGGCCGTCCAGGCGTTCGTACTCCAAGCCCGGCCACAAGTTGGCGATAGTCTGCTCGGTGCGATGAAGTGTGGAGGTGTAGGCGTGGTCGGGTTCAATGCCGCGCGCACGCAAGAACATGCCGGCACGCGCCGCCTGGTCGCATCCCAGCTGCGTAAGCGGCGAGTCACTCCAGCCCTGAATAATGCGCTTGAGGTTAAATATCGTCTGTCCATGACGGACCAGATACAGATCTTTATTCATAGGGGGTCCTTTCGTTTGTTACAAACCCAAGAGCGAAAACGCCCCGTCGCAATAGCCAAAATGAAGCACGGCGCCGTTGTCGGGTTGCTCTCCCCCGCCAGTCACGCATCTAAGAAACTCCTGACAGGCTGAGCCGTGAGAGACGGCCAGCACGCAGTCGTGCCGGGGCCGGGCCATGATGCGGGACAGCGCCGCGACCATACGTGCGCGAAGCTCGCTTTCCGACTCGCCACCAAAGGCAACCGGATAATCACCCCAAGGTTGCGCCGGCATCTCGCGGTTTGATGTGCCCTCCAGCGAGCCCAAATGCCACTCGCGCAGTTCATCGACCAGCTCTATGGAACGACCCTCGCCAACGATAAGCTCGGCCGTACGCCGCGCCCGACCCAACGGCGAGGAATACACATGGTCAAAGGCCACGCCACGCGCCGCAAACGCCGCACGCGTCGCCAGCGCCTGCTCGCGCCCGCGCTCCGTGAGCGGCGAATCGTGCCAGCCCTGCAAAATGTTCTGCACATTGAGCTCAGTCTGCCCATGCCGCACCAAATACAGATCGGCCACATGCACTCCCCTCGTACCACCACAAAGGGGACAGGCACCTTTGTGGTGGTTTACCGCCGGATCACGCCGCAACGACGCACAACTACAGCAGTACGTCGGCAAGCGGACGCTTGGGCACGTGATGCACCTGCACCTTATCGCGCCAGTAATTGATAGAGCCATCCGGGTTGGAGTCGATCGCGTCGACCACCTGCGTCTCGGCCGGAACGCCAAACGCCATGATCAGCTTGAGCTCATACTTGTCGTTATCGAGCCCCATGGCGTCGATTGCACGGGGCGTAAAGGCCTTGAACATGCATGCCGCCACCTCGGGCGTGGCGCTGCGAGCGGCGAGCATCATCGTCTGCGCGGCAATGCCCGTGTCGACCTCGGTGATGGGCGCGGCGGGCTTACCCGGAACAGCGCGCTCGGCAAGAATCGCGATGTAGCCGGTCGGGCGCTCGCCCTCATCGGGACCCGGCCAATCCTTGAGCGCACCGGCCCAGGCGAGCTCATCAAATACGCGCGCGCAGTCCTCTGCACCGCTCACCACATGAAAGCGCAGGCGCTGAGCGTTGGCGCCGCAAGGGGCCAGGTGTGCCAGCTCCGCCAGCTCGAGCAAAAACTCGCGCGGTACGCGCATGGACTCGTCAAACCGACGGCACGTGCGGGCGCGGCGGACCAGGGCGTCAAACGTGTCCAGGCCAAGCTTTTCGCAACCCTGCTTTGCCATCGACTCAGCGCTTACCGGCGCCGCGGGAACTGTTTCGTTCATAGGGACCCCTCAATAAAAGCCAATTGTTCTTAAGAAAATCTAACCTAAAACGTAGGCAATAACGAACAGAGCTGTAATGTTCTACATCTGTTGAATATCCCACATCCAAACGGGAACAAAGGTGACAATTCGCGAAGGTGAGGCTCCAATTCGCCCCTCCCGCCCCACGCGACAGCGCCCTTGGGCGATACTGGTTGCAAGAGCTACGGCTTACGCCGCACGAAAGGAGACATCATGGGCATCTTTAAGAACGATGACAAGCAATCGAGCGCGTTTGGATTTGACGAGAAAAGCATGGCAGGCAAGGCCGTCAAGGCCGTGCGCTGGATTTACGCCATCACGGGCGTCTTGGCACTCGTCGCCGGCATCGCACTGCTGTTTGCGCCCGCCAAGTCTCTCGTATTCCTGACGACCGTCCTGGGCTTCTACTTTGTGATCACGGCCGCGATCAGGCTGTTTACCGCTGTTTTCGAGCCGCTGCTGCCCACCGGCTGGCGCGTTACGAGCATCATCTCCAACCTGCTCATCATTCTGGGCGGCGTCATAATCCTGCGCAACCAGGCCTTCTCGACCGCGACGCTCACCACGCTTGTAGTGGTCGTCGCCGGCTTTGGCTGGATCGTCGAGGGCGTCATGTCCATTCTGGAGTCCGAGCTTTCCGCCAACCGCGCCCTCGCCATCCTGAGCGGTGCACTCTCCATCATCGCGGGCATGTTCGTGTTTATCTATCCGCTGTGGTCGGCCAAGATGCTCGTCATCTTTAGTGGTGCCGCGCTGCTGGTGTTTGGCGTGACGCTCATTGTCCGCGCCATTCAGTTTGGCAAACTGGTGCACTAGATGCCAAAGACGCTTTTTATTGATGCCGACGCCTGCCCGGTCACGCGCGAGTCGATTGACTGCGCGCGGCGGGCGGGCGTCGCCGTTGTTATCGCCGGCAACAGCACGCAAAACCTGGAGCGCCACATTCGCCGCGACGATCCGCGCGATGCCGAGCACTCGCGTCGGGGCTTTTGGGTCACGACGCTCGATGTGAGTGTGGGAGCCGATAGTGCCGACTTTGCCATTGTCGAGCGCCTGCAGGCTGGCGACGTGGTCGTGACACAGGACATAGGCCTGGCAAGCATGGTGCTCGGCCGCGATGCCGCCGCCATTGGCGTGCGCGGGCGCGTCTACGATAAGGCGACCATCGACATGCAACTGTTTATTCGCCACGAAGAAAAGAAGGTGCGCCGCGCCGGTGGACGCACTCGCGGACCGGCGGCATTTACCAGCGAAGACCGCGCCCGCTTTAAACGCAACCTCACCAATCTGCTGCGCTAACCAAGGCAGATTTTCGGGACATGCCCGGAAATCTGCCTTTTTGTTTAGAGCGGTGTGAGCGCTCAGGATCCATGGCTCAACAAAAAACGGGCTTCAAAATGCCATGCATCGCCGCATTGTGCAGGCGCCGAGCATGACTATTTTGAAGCCCGTTTTGTTAGGCCTACTTAGAGGCCGAAGGCGGAGAGAACGAGTCCCCAACCGGCGCCGATGACGTACATCATGACCAGGAACACGGCATTTTCGCGAGCGCTGCGGTTGGTACGGAACAGCACCAGGTAGCCCACGCCGGCGGAAATGAGCGTGCCGGCGAGCATCGGCGCCAGCTGCAGCGCACCTTCGAGGTACAACTGCGTAATAACGACGCTAGCAGAGCAGTTGGGGATCAGACCGACAAGCGCCGAGCCCAGGACGGCGAGCGTCTCATTGCCGCGCAGGAACTGCTCGATTGCGGACTCACCAAAGGTCTCGAGGACGGCGACCAGAATCAGCGTCACCAGGAAAATGAATACCGATACCTGCACGGTATGTGAGATGGCGCTGCGGATGATCGACAGAACGGGCGCGCCCTCGTGGGAGTGGCTGTGGTCGTGGCCGTGGTGGTGCTCGTGTGCGTCCGCGTGACCATGGTCGTGGTTGTGGTCGTGCCCGTGATCGTCCTCATCCTCGTCACAGCCACAATGATCACGTTCGCACAGCTCGTGGATGTGATCGGCACTTACGCCCGCCTCGGCCACCTCGTCAATGATGTCGCCCCCGGTATGGTCGTCGTGCGCGCAGTTCACATGAGCCGGATTGGCAGCGGTCCCCAGCACGGTACGGCGAATCGCCGCATGCGCGCGGGCATTACGACGAAGGCCGCGGATAGCCGCATCCACGATAAAGCCCGTGACCAGAGCGATCAGCGCCTTCGAGGCGAGCAGCATCGCCATGGTCTGCACGGGAACTTGCTCGGCGAGCAACAGCGGCAACATCTCGTCGGAGGTCGAGAGGAACACGGCGACCAGCGTGCCCAGCGTCACGACGCGGCCGGCGTACAGCGTCGCCGCCATGGCCGAAAACCCGCACTGTGGCACCATGCCCAACAACGAGCCAACCACGGGACCAGCGGCACCGGCACGCTTGATGGCGCCGTTGACGCGGTCGCCCGCAACGTGCTCAAGGGTTTCAAGAGCCAAATACGTCACCAACAAAAACGGCACCAGCGACAGCGTGTCCTTGCCAGCGTCGAGCAGAATATCTATCAGTAAATCCATGACGGATGGAACCTTTCGTGTCTTTCGGCAGCATTGTAAAAGCCCTAGCGGTCAACTAGGGTATTGTAGTTGTCCCGGGCGCGGTGCCAATAGTTGCCCATGGTAAACTATCATCTCGCCACAACTCAGTAACCCCGAGCCGCGCGACGCGGCCCGTCCAAGGAGCAGCCTATGAACGTTTCGCAAGCACTCGAATACGAGCGCCAGCCGTTTATCCCCATGTTTATCTATGGCGATCACGGTGCCATGGAGTCCGAGCGCCAGAAGGGCGAAGAGGCCCTCAAGGTGCTCGAAACCGAGTACTTTACCGCTGAGGGCGACCCCGGCTTCGACTTTGCCACCGTGCGCGACCTGGCCGACCGCAACCGCGACCTGTGCGACCAGATTGGCGAGGCGCGCCTGCGCAACGTGACGCCCGCGACGCTTTCGCGCGGTCTGTCCGATGCCGACACCTGCGCCGCCATCGGCAAGATGCAAAAGCGCACCGCCGCGTCCGTCATGCGCGAGATCCGCGGCGACCGCGACGCGCTCGGCGTGGCGTACGCCCGCAAGCCTATCCAGGGCACGGTGCTCGGCATCGACATCGAGACCACCGGCCGTGCACCCGAGCGCGGCTACATCATCAACGTCGGCTGGGAGATCATGGATCTCACCAGCGACGCCGTGCCGCATGACGCCGAGGCACACTACTGCGGCCTGCCCGATATCTACCGCGGCGAGGATGTGCCGCTGTCGAATATCCACCACATCACCTGGGACGACATCGACGGCAAAACGCCCTTCCGCGAGAACAAAGAGCTGCAAAAGCAGCTGCTCAAGCTTATGAAGAAGTACCCGTACATGGCACACAACGCCGCCTTTGAGGACAGCTGGTTCAAGATCCACCTGGACGGCTACGCCGAGGCACGCCGCGCGGGTAAGATTATCGTCATCGACTCGCGCCAGATTTGCCGCAGCTTGGACGCCGACGTGCGCTCGCTCCCCCGCGAGTCCGCCCCCGCTGCGCTCGAGAACTGGGCGCGCCGCCGTGGAACCCTCGCCGCCGACACCAACGAGCAGCATCTGGGCCTGGACGACACCGACCTCATGCTCCGCACCGTCCAAGCCGAGTTCAACCTCAAGAACCTGTTTGCCAAGTAGAAACGTCTACGACAAACTCCGGCGTAGATCACGGGCGGTCTCGCAGCGGGAAACCCCGCAGCGGGACCGCCCTACGTTCCACAGATAGATCTGCCATCACAAATTCTGAACCCTCATTTTGAACGATTTCGGCCAATTCCCGACACGTAATTCGTTGTCGGATGGTGATGCATCACTATCAAATGTGCGGCAATTGAGTATTTATATGCTATAGCTAAGCTGCGAAAACTTTTATTTAGGGCATACCAACCCATAATTGCGTCAAGCTTTTTGACAGCATTTGGTTAGACCTCTAAAACGGCTTTTCCACTCAGCGCCGTCAACACGGCATTAGCTGACACGATATATATCATGAGTATCGTATTGTCACATACCACTGCAAAAGCGGTCTACCAGGCCGCGCATTCGGTGTCTGCGAAAGGCATCGAGTCCTGTAACCCTACCGCGATTTACGAATCATGTCCCACCGTAACGCTCCTTGACGCAGCCGCAGAATGGCTCACCAAACATGATGTTTCCCTCGATGCAAATGATTGCCTCGAGGTGATGGTGTTTCATCGCAGGAATGCGCGCTATGCAATGAACTGTCAATGCCACGTGTCTTCAAAACGATTCTCGAACTCACGCTTTATAGAGCTCAAAGATGGCATCTTCATTGTTGGCGTTGAGCTTTGCGCACTTCAGGCCGCCGCCTATCTTTCTTTTCGCGAACTAGTGGAGTACTACTTTGAACTGTGCGGCGCTTATTCCCTTGGAACCGACTCTTCCACCTCCTATACCGAGCGTTTCGCGCTCACCTCGACCGAGAGGTTAAAGCAGTTCTTTAATTCCATTACCAGATGCGACGGTCTGGCCCTTGCCCGAAAGGCGATCCAATGTGTACGCGACGGATGCCGGTCTCCCATGGAAACGGCATTTGTCATGATGCTAACGCTGCCCAAAAGCGAAGGAGGGCTTGGTATTAAGGGAATTGAGACCGATTACGAGGTGCAGGTCACCACTGCCGCAAAGAATCTCACGAGACGCAAAAAGTTCTTTATGGATGCGTATCTAAAGAAATCTCGCACAGACATTGAATACAACGGTTTTTATCATGACGCGGAAGAAGACCGCGCCATCGATGAGGAGCGCAAGAATGCACTTGCGTCCATGGGGTACGGAATCATCACCGTCAGCCGTTATTCCTTTATGCATGCCAGCTCTTTTGTTAGGGTCATGGAAGCAATCCAGCGGAAAGAGGGCGTACGCCCCTCGCGTCTGCCAAAAGACTTTCAAATCATGCAAGAGGACCTGAGACAGTTTGTGCTCAGAAGGTTTATAGAAGAGAAAAAGCGAATTCAGAAGCAGCTTCGCCAGGATTCCGAAGAGCGCCAACGAATCGACCTCGAAAAAGCAACACTCGAAGGCATCACGCTGGATGACCCGACAATTAATGAAGTTCCGGCAATCGATGACATGCAGACTGTCGAATCCGACAGCCCATCATTTGCCCAAACAAGCAGTCTCGCGCCCGAGGGCAGGGTCTTCGGGGCCGGAGACTAGGCCGGCTAACAAGGTGGGTACCCTATCGACGTGCAAAATTGCGAGTATTCAGCAGGGTCGGGTGTCTATCACCCTCGAGTGGATCCAAATGTGGAGCGAAATCACTCTTGCGTGAGAGCGTTAGGCAACATTTGAGGAAGAACTCATCGGATTAACACCCTAAGATAACTCTTGAACTGCATTATATGACCTGCAATAAATTAGCGGACCCCCTATAGTTGCAGAATACTCCATTTTTTGCACGGCACGAGGGTACCCACCTTGGCATCGACTATCAAAAAACGCTCTGTCCGGGATCTCGTCCACTATTCCCCATCATTTTGTACAACGAATTACCTGAACGTCATTGACATATGAACATGCACTCATATAATCGAAAGTAAATTATATGAGCGCATGTTCATATGAAAGGATATTGCAATGAGCATCCGCGTTGATGAAACGAAACCCGACACCGAGGCCACCGAGCCAGTGATCCCCACCACCTGCTCGCCCGAGGACCTTCCCGACGAGGAGCTTCTCTACGACCTCGCCGACCTGTTCAAGGTCTTCAGCGACACCACGCGTATCAAGATCCTCTACGCCCTCATGGGCCGCGAGCTCTGCGTGGCAGACATCGCCGAAGCGACCGAAACCTCGCAGTCGGCAGTATCGCACCAGCTGCGCACGCTTAAGCAGTCGCACCTGGTCAAGTTCCGCCGCGACGGGCGCAATATCCTCTACTCGCTCGCCGACGACCACGTCTACACCATGCTCAACCAGGGCATGAGCCATATCTGCGAATAGCAACCAACCACGGTACCAGCGCGGCCTGCACCCAAGCCGCAAAAACGGGAAAGGAACCCACCATGAAAAAGCAGTATAAGCTCGACGAGATCGACTGCGCCAACTGCGCGCGTGAGCTTCAGGACGAGCTGGCCAAGCTCGAGGGCGTCAAATCCGTGTCCGTCAACTTTATGACCCAGAAGCTGACGCTCGAGGCCGATGAAGCCGAGTTCGACGAGGTGCTCAACCGCATTGTAGAGTTTACGGCCGACGCCGAGCCGGACTGCGAGATCATTCTCTAGCCAAGGTTTACGCCAACCTGCAAGGCCGCGCTTGCTGCGGCCTTTGCTCGCGAAATTATATGAGCGAGTGTTCATACATTCAAATGGGAGGATACGAGTCATGGCCACCGCCGACCCCAAAAAGAAAAAGAAAAAGCGCAAGAAAAAAGAATCACTCGAGCATAAGCGCAACCGCATCCTGGTAGCGCTGGGCATTTTTGCCG
The DNA here is from genome assembly GCA_902495265.1 of uncultured Collinsella sp. GTDB lineage: Bacteria > Actinomycetota > Coriobacteriia > Coriobacteriales > Coriobacteriaceae > Collinsella. The sequence goes on from CABUWR010000035.1 coordinate 8,810, forward strand.
TGGTGTACGCCCTCGATGAGCTCGGCACCCTCACTGCCGCATTCGGTACCCCGGGCGACATCTACGCCAGCTTTGTGCTGTTCCTCGTGCCGTTTTTGATTGCCGGCTACGACGTACTGCAAAAGGCATTCAATAACATCCGCCGCGGCAAGGCCTTCGACGAGAGCTTCCTCATGGCCGTCGCGACCATCGGCGCGTTTGCCATGGTGCTCTTCCCCGATACCGACCCGCACATGGCCGAAGGCGCCGCCGTCATGCTGTTCTACCAGGTCGGCGAGCTGTTTCAGGCGTACGCCGTGGGCAAGAGCCGCAAGTCGATCAGTGCCATGATGGACATCGCGCCCGACTACGCTAACGTCGAGCAGCCCGACGGCACACTCGAGCAGGTCTTCCCCGATGACATCGCCGTCGGCACCGTGATCGTGGTCAAGCCCGGTGAGCGCGTGCCTATCGACGGCGTCATCGTCGAGGGCGAAACCCAGCTCGACACCGCCGCTCTCACCGGCGAATCCATCCCTCGTCATGCGGAAACGGGCGCCGAGGTCATCTCGGGCTGCATCAACATGACGGGTCTCATCAAGGTCAAGACTACCAAGCCCTTTGGCGAGTCCACTGTCTCGCGCATCCTTGAGCTTGTGGAGAACGCCAGCGAAAAGAAAG
>CABUWR010000036.1 GCA_902495265.1 uncultured Collinsella sp.
CGGCTATCGATCTCCTGGGCCATTGCGTTGATGCGCAAGCGCATGCTCGCCATCTTGGGATCGTCGGTCACGATGGGGTCGTAATGGAGCGTGACAATCATGCCGTCTTCGTTCCTAAACACCTGCTCGATGTTATCGAGCGTGTCGTGACTTTCCAGCGGGCTGGCCTCGGCTGCCATCTCGGCGTGAGCGCTTGCGAACTTCCTGCCTGGGCCGTAGTCGTGAACCATTAGGTCATGGACGCCCAAGACGCCGGGATAGCTCATGATCTTGCTGCGGATATGCTCGACGAGCTTAGGATCGGGCGTCTGGCCCAAAAGCGGGCTCACCGTATCTTGGATAAGCTCAAAGCCGCTCCAGCCAATATAGGCGCCAACGGCAAGGCCGACCCACGCGTCAAGATTGATGTGCGTCACCTGCGAAACAATTGCGCACGCCAGCACGGCGCCCGTGGCAAGGACATCGTTCTTGGAATCTTGCGCGGTCGCATGCAGCGTCTCGGACTCAATGCGATCGCCGAGCTTTTGGTTGAGGGCCGCCATCCACAGCTTAACAACCATCGAAAGCACGAGAACTGCCACCAGGGCAAGCGAGAACTCGACAGGTTCGGGGTGGATGATGCGCTCAACCGAGGACTTTACCAGCTCAACGCCAATCAGCAGCACGAGCGCCGCCACGACCAGACCCGAGAGATACTCGTAGCGGCCATGTCCGTAAGGATGCTCGGGGTCCGCCGGCTTGCTCGCAAGTTTAAAGCCCAGCACGCTCACAATGTTTGAGCTGGCATCGGACAGGTTGTTCATGGCATCCGCCACGATCGAAACCGATCCCGACAGCACGCCAATTGCGCCCTTCGCAGCGCATAGTGCCACATTGGCGAGAATACACACCACGCCCGTCAACGTGCCCACGCGCGCACGGTCGCCCTGCGCACGCTTAACAATCCACTCGACCATCTACATCCGCCCCCACGGTGCTATCTATATATCTATTGCTCAAACGGATTGTAGTGTAGCCACTTTGCCCCACAGATACAAAAAGGCCGCAACCCACACGGGCCACGGCCTTAGAATGTGGCAAAGGAATCGTCCTTGTGTCGCACAGGTTTACGCGCTTGCTTCGGCCACGCTCTTCGAGGTTTCGGGTGAATCGGCCCCGTCTTCTGCCGCCTGTCCCTGCGCCGGCACCACGCCAAAGCAGTAGCTCAGCGCCGCAGACACCGCAAATGCAACACCGCCGGCAACGCAGCACCACAGCAGGTTCGAGATGCCGCCCGTGGCAAAGCCAATGACCATAAGGACATTCGTCATGCCGATGGTATAGGCCGTAACGTGGCCCACGGCCGCAACAAGGCCTCCGACGGCGCCGCCAATGGCCATGCACGTCAGGCACCTGCCATATTTAAAGCCGCAACCGTACAGCGCCGGCTCGCTTACGCCGCCAAGAACACCCGAGATCGAATAACCCAGCATGAGTGTCTTCTCATCCTTATCCGCAACGCGGAGCGACGCGCCAAAGGGCATGCCCCAAACGGCGAACGTTGCCATCGTCGCAGCGATCAGAATGCACGAATCCGTCCCCACACTCATAAACTGCGCATAGGCGAGCGATAGGACAACATTGCTGACACCCGCGATCTTAAGGAACTCCCAGCCCGCGGCAAGCCCCATGAGCGTGAGCAGCGACACGATGCCACCGGAATTGCCAAGCATAAACATAAGCTGGCCCAACAGCATGCCCAGATAGCTGCCCGCCGGCGCCGTGATACACAGCGAAACCGGAACCATGACAAGCATGGTCGCAAACGGAACAAACGAAAACGCCACGGCCTTAGGGATAACGCGCTGAAAGAAACACTCCACTTGCCAAAGCACGGGTACCGAGATGAGAACCGGAATAACAGTCGTCGTGTAATCGTTGACCGGCGCGGGAAGCAGACCATACAGGGAAGTCATCGATGCCCCCGTCGTCGATGCGGCATCGACGAGCTTAAGCAGATCGGGCGCAATCAATACGCCGCCCAGCATCATGCCCAGCTGCTCCGAGCAACCGAGCTGGCGGGCGGCCGCCCAACCAAGATAAATGGGCAAAAAGTAGTAGCCGGCGTTATAGAGCCAACTGTAGAACAGGCGATAGATATCGGAATCGGCAGACCACAGGCCCAGCATGCCTTCGCCCATAATGACGGCGACGGTGCGGAACAACGCCGCGCAGACAATAAACGGCAGCGCCGACATCATGCTTTTGGACAGATAGTCCACCACGGCCATGGCGTTTGATGAGACCATCGTTGTAAACGAGGTGTTAGAAACTTGTGACACAGGAACCCTTTCCCAATGTGACATGCGGACTGTCCCCTTGTTACATCGTGCTGTACCGACCGATTGCGCGGTACTTTTCGTAGCGGAGGTTTGTGAGGGTCGCGTCGTCGAGCTGCCCAAGCGTATCGAAGGCATCAAATGCCGAGGACATGACGGCGCCGGCGATCTCCTCATGCGACAGACCCCTATCGTCAACAATGCCGTCGATGATGCCGAGCGCCAACAGATCGGGAGCCGTGAGCTTAAGCGCCTCGGCGGCCTCATTCGCGCGCTCGGTATCCTTCCACAGAATCGACGCACAGGCCTCGGGGCTCACGACCGAATAGGCCGAGCTCGAGAGCATCAGGATGCGGTCGGCCACGGACAGCGCCAGCGCGCCGCCAGAGCCGCCCTCGCCTGTTACCACCGAGACAATCGGCGTCTTAAGGCCGCTCATCTCCATGAGATTCTGGGCGATAGCCTCGCCCTGACCGCGTTCCTCGGCACCGATGCCGCAAAACGCGCCCGAAGTATCGACCAGGCACAGAACCGGCCGACCAAACTTTTCGGCTTGGCGCATCAGGCGTCGCGCTTTGCGGTAGCCCTCGGGATGCGCCATGCCAAAGTTGCGGCGCATACGCTCTTTGGTCGTGGTGCCGCGCTCGATGGCGATGACCGTTACGGGGCGCCCGTCCTTCCAGCCAATGCCAGCCACCACAGCGGCGTCGTCGCCAAAGTAACGGTCGCCGTGCAGCTCCACAAATCCATCCAGGCCCAGCGAGATCACCTCGCCCGCCGTGGCGCGATCTGCCGAGCGGGTCTGCTTGACAATCTCGAGCGCGGTTTTTGGTGCGACCGAGCGCTTGAACAAGTGTCCCAGCTTTTTGCCGCGGCGACCCGTATGCACAATCTCGTGCGGTGCCCCCAGGCCGGGCGCGTGCCCTTCGTGCAGCGCCAGCAGCTCGCCTACCGTGAGCGCAATCTCGCCACGCGGAACAACGGCATCGCAAAAGCCGTGCTCCAGCAAAAACTCGGAGCGCTGGAATCCCTTGGGCAGGCGCTTGTGCATGTTCTGCTCGATCACGCGCGGGCCGGCAAATGCCGTCAGGGCATCGGGCTCGGCCAGGATAATGTCGCCCTCCATGGCAAAGCTCGCGGTTACGCCTCCGGTCGTGGGGTCGGTGAGCACCGTGATATACAGGCCGCCCGCCTCGCTGTGGCGCCTAACCGCCGCAGAAATCTTGGCCATCTGCATAAGCGAGGTCACGCCCTCTTGCATGCGTGCACCGCCCGAAACGGTAAAGCCGACAACTGGCAATCCTAGCTCGGTCGCACGCTCAAATGCGCGACAGATCTTCTCGCCCACCACGGAGCCCATCGAGCCCATCATAAAGTTAGCGTCCATAAAGAAGAGCGCGGTATCGCAACCGCAGATTTTGCCCCTGCCGCACACAACGGCGTCGCGCTCGCCCGAACGCTCGCTCACGCTCTTGAGCTTGTCGGCATAGCCGGGAAACGAAAGGAAGTCCTCCGGCGCCAGACTGGCATCCCATTCCTCAAACGTGCCCTCGTCGACCGTCATGCGCATGCGCGTGCGACCGCTCACGCGGAAGTGTTTGCCGCAACGAGGGCAGACCTCGAGGTTGTCGTGTAGGCGTGCCTCATCGATCACACGGCGGCACTCCGGGCACTTGATAAACACGTGGCGCGCGGGAAACTCGGCGCACGACTCGGTTATCGGCCCCTCAAGGACATTGACCGTCTTCGCTTTTCTATTCATCAGCATAGAGATGCCCCATCAGATCGGTGTGATACATGCCCGACAAGAACTCGTCGTTTGCCAGCACGTCGAGCTGAAGCTCGCTGTTTTCGCTCACGCCCTCAATCACGAGCTCGCCCAGGGCCGAGCGCATCTTGCGAATGGCGCCGTCACGCGTGGGCGCACACACGATGAGCTTGCCGAGCATGGAGTCGTAGTACGGCGGAACTGTCGCACCGGTAAACATGGCGGAATCCCAGCGCACGCGCGGACCACCCGGCACACGCAACGCGGTGACCGTTCCGCATGACGGCAGAAAGTCCGGCGTCTCGGCATTGATGCGGCACTCCATGGCGTGGTTGCGGACCGGCATGTCCTCCTGCTCAAAGGGCAGAGGCTGGCCGGCTGCCACGCGCAGCTGCCACTTGACCAGGTCGGTATCGGTCACAAACTCCGTAACCGGATGCTCCACCTGCAAGCGCGTGTTCATTTCCATAAAGTAGAAATTGCCGTCGTCCGAATACAGGAACTCGATGGTACCGGCTCCTTCGTAGCCGACGGCACGAGCCAGGTCACGCGCTGCCTTGTGCATGCGAGCACGAATGTCGTCGTGTCCGTCGAGGCACGGCGCGGGGCTCTCCTCGATCAGCTTTTGGTTGCGGCGCTGCACCGAGCACTCACGCTCGCCAAGCGAAAACACATGGCCCTGCTTATCGGCCATAATCTGCACCTCGACGTGGTGCGCCGGCGCGACAAACTTCTCCATGTAGCACTCGCCGTCGCCAAAAACGGCCTCGCCCTCGGCACGCGCCTCGATGAACGCCTTTGCCGCATCTTCCACGCGCTCGACCTTGCGAATGCCGCGACCGCCACCACCGGCACGCGCCTTAATAAGCACGGGGCAGCCAATGCGCTCGGCCTCGGCCGTTGCCTCCTCGGGACTTTTGAGCAAATCGCAGCCCGGCACGATGGGCACGCCCGCCGCGGCAGCCGTTCGACGTGCGGCGTCCTTGTCGCCCATGCTGTCGATCACCTCGGCCGAAGGACCGACAAACGCCAGGCCATACTTGTCGCAGTCTCGCACGAAGCTCGCCTTCTCGGAGAAAAAGCCATAGCCGGGATGAATTGCCTTAGCTCCCGACTTTACGGCACAGGTGAGCACGGCATCGTCGTTGAGGTAGCTCTCGGCAAGACGCGGGCCGCCGATGCAATACGCCTCGTCGGCAAGCTGCACGTGCAGCGCGTCCGCATCGGCCGTGGAATAAACGGCGACGGTCTTGATGCCCATATCGCGGCACGCGCGGATAACACGGACCGCGACTTCGCCGCGGTTGGCGATGAGCACTTTGTCGAACATGAAAACTTCCCTACTTTTCGTGCATGAGTGCAAAAGACATATCGGCGCGGCAGCAAACCTCACCGTTGACGCTCGCGGTGCCCGTCGCAAAGCGGAACGGCCCGCGCGCACGCGTGATGGAGCACACCAGATCCACCGTGTCGCCCGGGCGCACCGGACGCTTAAAGCGCACCTTGTCCAGACTCGTGTAGAACGGCGTCGCGCCGCGCGCCTCCTCATCGCCCATCAGCAGCACGCAGCAGTTCTGGGCGAGCATCTCGCACTGAATCACGCCGGGGACCACCGGGTTTCCCGGAAAATGCCCCTGCAAAAAGTACTCGTCGCCCGTAATCGTGATCTTGCCGTGGGCCTCGTCGCCCACCAGCTCGGCTTCGTCAAGTAAAAGCATCGGCTCACGATGCGGCAACAGCTTCTTGAGCTCTTCTTTGTTCATGGATATCACCTATCCGATCCTCATGAGGCAGCTGCCAAACTCCACGAGATCGCCGTCGGCCACGCAGATCTCGAGCACCTCGCCGTCTGCCTCGGCCGTCACCTCGTTGAGAACCTTCATGGCCTCGATGATGCAGAGGGTCTCACCGGCCTTGACCTTGGAGCCCACGTGCACAAACGGCTCGTCGCCCGGCGCCGGGGCAGCATAGAAAACGCCGACCATGGGAGCGGTCACCTCGGTGCCCTTGGGCTCCGGTGCGGCGACAGGCGCCTGCGCGGCGGGCTCCGGTGCGGCAGCAGGCATGGCGACAGGAGCCACCGCCGGAGCAGTCACGGCACCCGGCATAGGCATGGGCACGGCAACCGGCTGTGCGGCGCTCGCGCGCTCGAGCTCGACCGCGGTGCCATCGGGCTCCTCAACGCGCACGCGCGTGAGGCCGCGGTCCTCCATGACATCGGCTATCTCGGCAAGTCTTTTGGAATCCATGCTCTAGCTCCTCGTATATCTACGCAGTGCGATGGCGGCGTTGTGCCCGCCAAAGCCCAGGTTGGTCGAAAGCGCCCAGGTAAGGTCGGCGCGAACCGCACGATTGGGCGTGTAGTCAAGATCGCAGGCGGGATCGGGTGTGTGGTAGTTAACGGTCGGGGGCACCACGCCCTGCTCGAGCGCCATGGCGCAGGCCATGACCTCGATGGCGCCCGTGGCACCGATCATGTGGCCGGTCATCGACTTGGTCGACGAGACGTGCGCGGCGCGTGCCGCGTCCTCGCCGAGCGCACGCTTAATGCCCGCCGTCTCGGACGAATCGTTGAGCTTGGTCGAGGTGCCGTGAGCGTTGATGTAGAGGCCCTCGGAAGGCTTAACGTCGCCCTCAGCCACCGCCAGCGATATCGCACGGGCGATGCCGGCAGCCTCGGAATCGGGGCTCGTGATGTGATAGGCATCATCGGTGTTGCCGTAACCCACGACCTCGGCATAAATGTGCGCCCCGCGAGCCAGCGCGTGTTCCATGCTCTCGAGCACCAGCACGCAGGCGCCCTCGCCCATCACAAAGCCGTCGCGGTCTGCATCGAACGGACGGCATGCCGTCGACGGGTCAGGATTAGTGGTGAGAGCACGGCAGGACGTAAAGCCCGCAACGGCATCGGGGATGATTGCGGCCTCGGCGCCGCCAGCCAGGATTGCATCGGCATAGCCATGCTTGATGGCGCGGAACGCCTCGCCCACGGCATGGGCCGAGGTCGCGCAGGCGGTCACCACGGGCAGGGTCGGGCCCTTTGCCTTGTGGCGGATCGCGATATTGCCCGAAGCCATATTGGGGATCATCATCGCGATCATATAGGGCGATGCGCGGCGGGGCCCACGGTCGGCAATCGTGTGGACGTTGTCGACGAGTGTCTGCATGCCGCCCACGCCCGAACCCACGTAGACGCCCAGGCGCTCGCGATCGATGGCACCCTCGACATCAAAGCCCGCATCGTGCATGGCCTCGTCCGACGCTGCCAGGGCAAACTGAACGCAGGGGTCCAGGTGCTTGGCGTCACGCTTGCCAAAGTACTCGTTGCCGTCAAAACCCTTGACCTCGGCCGCCACCTTAACGGCAAACGCATCGGTATCGAAGTGCGTGATCGGGCCGATGCCGCACGTGCCGGCGCACATGGCCGCCCAGGTAGCAAGCGCCGTGTTACCGAGCGGCGATACGGCACCGATACCGGTGATTGCAACTCTCTGTTCCATCATGGTCTCCTCATTCAAGCCGTTGTTCGGCCCTGGTTTCTACATCGCCATTCCGCCGTCGACGCGCACGACCTCGCCCGTAATGTAGGCAGCCGCATCACTCGCCAAAAAGCGCACCACGCCGGCCACTTCCTCGGGGTGCGCCATGCGATTTAGGGGAATCTGCTCCTCGGTTACCGTACGCACCTTCTCCGAGAGCTTTGCCGTCATATCGGTCTCGACAAACCCGGGGGCGACCGCGTTCACTCGTACGCCGCGGGGCGCAAGCTCGCGCGCCACCGCCTTGGTCAGACCGATCACGCCCGCCTTGGAGGCGGCGTAGTTGGCCTGCCCGGCATTGCCCATCAGGCCCACAACCGAGCTCATGTTGATGACGCAACCGCCGCGCTGGCGCATAAAGGTCTTGGTGAGCGCGCGCGTCGTGTTAAACGTTCCTTTAAGATTGACATCGAGCACGCGATCGAAGGCGTCATCGCCCATGCGCATGAGCAGGCCATCGCGGGTGATGCCAGCGTTGTTGACGAGCGCCCAAATGGAGCCAAAGTCGTTGAGGACCGCTTCCACGCACGCGTTGACGGCAGCGGGGTCGGCCACGTCACATTGATATGAGCGCGCCGTGGCGCCAGCCGCCTCACAGGCTTCGCACGTCTCGCGCGCCGCATCTGCGCTACCGGCATAGACGACGGCGATATCGTAGCCGTCCTCCGCCAGGCCCACGGCACAAGCGCGACCGATGCCGCGCGAGCCGCCCGTGACAAGCGCCACGCGACGTGAGTCGTTGCGCTTGAGCGCGCCGTTGTTCAAGTTGCCCATGTCATTCCTTTCGGGTTACAGCCCTGTGGACTATGCGAGCTCGTCGGCAATAGCTGCGACCTGCTCGGCCGTTTCGCACGAATACACGCGAGCGTCGCTCAGCGTACGCTTGACCAGGCCCGACAGCGTTTTGCCGGGGCCGACCTCAATAAACGTGTCGATGCCTTGATCCTGCAGAGCATGCAGCGTGTCGACCCAGCGCACGGCATGACTCACCTGGTTGGCCAGCACCTCCGATGCCGCCTGCGGGTCGGCCGGATAGGGCGCCGCCGTCATATTTGCCATAACAGGAATGAGCAACGGGGACGGCGCGCGACCGGCATCGATATATGCAGCAAGGCCACAGGTCGCCTCGGCCATATAGGGGCTATGGAATGCACCCGACACCGCGACCTTCATGGCCCGGCCGCCAGCCTCTTTTACCAGGACGTCGAGGGTCTGCAACGCATCGGGCGCTCCGGCCACAACCGTCTGCTGGGGGCTGTTGTAGTTGACCGGCCAGCAGTCCTCGCCTGCCTGTTTTGCCAGGCCCTCGACTTGCGCCGCATCGAGCTTGATGACGGCGCGCATGCCGCCCGGATGGCGCTCGGCAGCCGCGGCCATCAGCGCCGCGCGCTCGCACACGAGCTCAAAGCCCGCTCGCGTATCGAACGCCCCCGCAAAGGTGAGCGCGGCGACCTCGCCCAGCGAGAATCCCGCACAGGCGGCAGGCACCACGCCGCGCTCGCGCAGGGCGACGGCGACAGCCAAGTCGTGCACGAACACGCAAGGCTGCGTGTTCTCGGTCTGCGAGAGCTCCTCCTTGGAGGCGCTCCGGCACTGCTCGCTGGTCCCCGGGCGCACCTCGTCGGCAATGGCGAACACCTCGGCGGCCGCCGGCGATGCCTCGATCAGGTCGACGCCCATCGCGGGGCGCTGGGCGCCCTGGCCGGCAAACAGAAACGCTACGCCACCCATGCGCACGCACCCTTCAGGAC
>CABUWR010000037.1 GCA_902495265.1 uncultured Collinsella sp.
CCAATGCCCAGCACGACGCAGATGGCCGCGAGCAGGCCCTGCGCAAACACCATGGGGGCGGGAACCTCCTTGGCATTGGCCGCGGCCTCGGAGCGGGGCGCGGAGGCAAAGGAGACGCCATAGGCCTTGACGAAGCACGTGACAGCCAGCGCGCCGGTAATGGCAAGTGCGACGGCAGCGAACACGGCCACGATCATAACGGCCTTGTCGCCCTGCATGGCGGCGTTGAACAGCGACTGGTAGGTAAACCACTCGGACACAAAGCCGTTGAAGGGCGGGATGGCCGAGATGGCCAGCGCACCAATGAGGAAGCAGATGGCCGTTGCCGGCATACGACGGAACAGGCCGCCCATCTTCTCCATATTGCGCGTACCCGTGGAGTACAGCAGTGCACCGGCGCCCAAGAACAGCTCGCCCTTAAACATCGCGTGGTTAAACGTGTGGTAGAGGGCGGCCATCAGAGCCAGGACGGCGATGCCGACCGAGTTGAGCGCCATGGCGGCCATGGAGGCGCCGACGCCGAGCAGAATGATGCCGATGTTCTCGACGGAGTGATAGGCCAGCAGGCGCTTGATGTCATGCTCCTGCAGGGCGAAGGCCACGCCGAGGACCGACGAGATCGCACCGAAGACCATGACCATAAGGCCCCACCAGACCTGAACGCCCGAGGCGGAGAGCAGGTCGAGGCCCACCTTGAGGATGCCGAAGATACCGATCTTGATCATGCCGCCGGACATGAGGGCCGACACGTTGGACGGCGCCTCGGGATGTGCCTTGGGCAGCCAGCCGTGCAGCGGGATGATACCGGCCTTGGCGCCAAAGCCAAAGAAGGCGAGCACGAAGCACACGGATGCGACCGCGGGGCTAAACTGCGTAGCGCGGAAATCCGCAAAGGCAAACGAGCCGCCGGCGAAGTTGGTCATGGTGAGGAAGCTCGCCATAATGAGCACAAAGCCCACGTGCGCGATCACAAAGTAGAGCCAACCGCCATGGATGGAGTTCTCGTTCTCCTCGATCACGACCAGGAAGTACGAGGTCAGCGACATGAGCTCAAAGGCGACCAGGAACCAAAACACGTTGTCGGCGGTAATGACGAGCATCATGGACGCCACGAAGGTGTTAAAGAAGAAGCCGGCGCGGCCCTTTTTGCCCGGGTACTCGTCAAAGTAGTTGAGACCGTAGATCGAGCCGGCAAACGCGAGCACCGAGATGAGCGCCACGAACAGGCCGGACAGCTGATTGAGCAGCAGCTGGAAATGGGCAAACGGGAAGAACACGATGGTGTCGACCGACGTGACATCGCCCAGCACGGCCTGGATACCGGCCACAAACGAAAGCACCGCGGCGACGGCGCCGATAAGGCAACCGGCGGTCTTGGCGGCGTTATCGGCCTTGATCAGCAGAACCGAGGCGAGCGCACCGATGCACGAGACGGCAAGCGATGCGATAAACAGCGTCATGTTATCCATTGTTTACGCTCCCTTCTGCTTTCTCGGACAGGCCCTGGGCCACAGCGGTAACGTCGACGGACGGACCGTTTTCGATCGAGCGCAGACGCTTGGCCTCGTCGAGCTCGCGATCGGCCGCGCCGCCCATGACGGTCAGCGCCTTGGTGGGGCACGCCGCCACACAATGCGGGCCGTCCGGATCGAAGGCGCACAGGTCGCACTTCACAGCGCAGGTGTACTGGCCGGGAGCCCACGTAAGCAGGCTGCTCAGGGACTTAGGATACGAAGGCGTCGGGTCGCACATGCCTGCGACACCGGCGATAGACGTGCCATCGGGATGGATGGCTCCGAAGGGGCACGCGATGGCGCACAGTCTGCACCCGATGCACTCCTGCTCCTTGACGTGGATGCGATCGCCATCGTGCTCGATGGCATTCACCGGGCAAACCTCGGCGCAGGGGGCACCCTCGCAATGGTGGCAGGCAAGGGCGGCCGAAATACCGCCGGTCTTCACGAGCGCCAGGCGCGGCGTATCCTGAAGACCCTGCATCCGGTGGGCGTCGGCACAGGCGGACTGGCATGTTCCGCAGCCGATGCACCTCTCCGGGTTGATGTCGATGAAGCGGTTCATCCCCACTTCCTTTCAAAATAACGGGCCGGGCTCCCGAACGTACGGGACGCCCGGCCCAAAAAGCCAACGAGAACGGGACTACACGATTTGATTCACGTGCGCCTCGCCGTCGAACTTGGCGGCGCCGGGCTCAACGTCCTGGGGAGCGGCGGCGTCCACCAGAGCCTGCTTGAGCTCGGTGTACTGACGCTCCACCTCGCCCTCGGCCCAGACCTGGTCGGCGATAGCGTCGACCTGGCAGGCGGAGAACTTGTCCTCGGGCGTATGCGAGACCGGGTCGACCTTGTGAATGGTCAGCTCGTTGCACTTGCCGATCCACCACTGGTAGGTCATGTAGACCGTGCCCTTGTTGATGCGATCGCTCACGTCGGCGCGGCTGTATACCTGGCCGCGGCGGCTGTGAATCGAGACGATGTCGCCATTCTTGATGCCGCGCGCCTGGGCGTCCGCGGGATTCATACGGACAAAGCCGGGCTCGTCGGCGAGCAGCGCCAGCGTCTTGCAGTTGCCGGTCATCGAGCGGCAGCTGTAGTGGCCGACCTCGCGGACGGTGCACAGGATGAGCGGGTACTCATCGTCGGGAAGCTCGGAGGGTGCCTCCCAGTCGTGCGCCATCAGGTTGGCGCGGCCGTCCTTGGTGGTGAACTTGCCACCAGCGAACATGTCGGGCGTACCGTGGTCGTTCACATCGGTGCTCTTGACGGGCCACTGGGCGTAACCGCCCTCGGGAGCCATCTTCTCGTAGGTCGCGCCCACAAAGTTGGGGCACAGGCTAATGCACTCGTTCCAGATCTGCTCGGTGTTGTCGTAGTGCATGGGATAGCCCATGCGCGTGGACAGGTCCGCGAAGATCTCCCAGTCGTGACGGCACTCGCCCTTGGGCGGAACAGCCGCGTCAAAGTGCTGGAAGCTACGATCGGATGCGGTAAAGACACCCTCGTGCTCACCCCAAGAGGTGGCAGGCAGGATGACGTCGGCGAGCATGGTCGTCTGCGTCATAAAGATGTCCTGGCAAATGAACAGATCCAGCTCGGAGAGCGTCTTGCGCATACCGGCCGAATCGGGCTCGGTCTGCACCGGGTCCTCGCCGTAGTTGTAGAAGCAGTGCACCTTGCCCTCGTCGACCAGGTGGCCCAGGTCGGTGAGCTTGTAGCCCTCCTCGAGCGGGAGCTTTTCCTCGGGCACGCCCCAAGCCTTGGCAAACTTGGCGCGCACTGCCGGGTCGGTGACCTTCTGGTAGCCAGGGTACAGGTTGGGCAGCATGCCCATATCGCAGGAGCCCTGGACGTTGTTCTGACCACGCACGGGCGCGAGGCCGGAATTGGGTTTGCCGATCTGGCCGGCAACACAGGCGATGGAGGCGATGGTGTGCACCGTCTTCAGGTTCTGCTTCTGCTGGCATACGCCCATGCCCCAGCCAATGATGGCAGAGGGCTTCGCCGTGGCGTACATCTCGGCAGCTTGGTGGATCAACGCGGGCTCAACACCCGTGATGTCCTGTACGGATTCGGGAGTGTAGTTCTTGATGGTCTCCCACCACTCGTCAAAGCCGTTCGTGTGCTCGGCGACGAATTCCTTGTCGTAGAGGCCATCGTTGACCAAGCAGTTGGCAAAGGCGTTGAGGAACGCGACGTTGCAACCGTTCTTGATCGGAAGGTAGAGATCGGCGATACGCGCGGTTTCGATATGACGCGGATCGGCGACGATGATCTTGCAACCCTTTTCTTTGGCTCGCACGATACGCCTTGCGACGATGGGGTGCGAATCGGCAGGGTTATAGCCGAAGAGGAAAATGCAGCCCGCATCCTCCATACCGGGGATGGAGCATGACATGCAACCTGAACCAACCGTGTCCATCAGACCGAGGACAGTAGGGCCGTGTCAAGTACGGGCGCAGTTGTCCACGCTGTGGGTGCCGATGCACGCACGCGTAAACTTCTGCATGACGTAGTTCGCCTCATTGCCGCCGCCTCGCGAAGAGCCGGTGGTCATGACAGCGTTAGGACCATATTCGTCAATTATGGCCTGCATCTTAGATGCGGTGAAATCCAGTGCCTCGTCTCAGCTTACGCGCTCAAGACCCGCGCCCTTAGTGCGGCGGATCATCGGGTGCAGTACGCGAGGAGTCAAGATCTTGGTGTCGTTGATGAAGTCGTAGCCGCTCATACCCTTAAGGCACAGCTCGCCCTGATTGGTGATGCCGTTGAGCGGTTCGGTACCCACGACCTGGCCGTTTTGGACCAGGAGGTTAAACTGGCAACCGGCGCCGCAGTACGGGCAGATCACTTTATGCTTCTCCATGACACCCTCCTTCCTTTTTCTGCTACCGAATACTCGGTACTTATTTGACAATCATTGGGCCTGTCGCCCGACGCTTACGCCTCGTTTTCGATGGTGGCGCGGGCACGCTCGGCAGTCAGTTCTGCCAGACGCTCCTCGTCTACCAGGGTGAGGCCCTTGGTCGGGCATGCCTCGGCACACGCCGGACCGCCGGGACGGTCCACGCACAGGTCGCACTTGAGCACGAAGCTCTTAGTCTGCGAACCGACGCGAACGTCACCCATCAAGACGGGGACCTGCGTGGTCGCCACGCTCACGGCGCCAAAGGGGCATGCCATGACGCAGCTCTTGCAGCCAATGCAGTTGTCCTCGTTGACGCCGATGCGATGGTTCTTTGGATCAAAGAACAAGGCGCCCGTAGGACAAGCCTTGGCGCACGGGGCATCCTCGCAGTGATGGCAAGCCACCGGTGCGGAGATCTCGTACGTACGCGTCACGCGCAGGCGCGGCGCGGCGATGTTGCCGGGAATATCGTGTGCCTCGATGCACGCCGCCATACAGGTTTGGCATCCAATGCAGCGTGAAGAATCAGCCACGACTCGTTTATTGCCCATGTTGTTCACTCCCTCCTGAATCCCATGCCGGAGAGACCCTGTCGACGTTGCCCCAAGCCGCCCGTGGCCTGGCGTCGGCATATCGAATGCATGCGGCGAAACAGACACTCGGTAGAATTTCTCCAACGGTATACAGGTTGAATATACGCAGTTGCAGGGGGCAAACTTGAGCATAACCCCTGCAATACGGGTGTATTGCAGGGGTTTTGGCAGGTTGGAATTATTCTCTAGAAGCTATAAAGGTGAGTGTATTACATGCGTACATCCAAGGGAGATTTCACGCTCGTTTCTGAAAGATGTAGTACGTTTGTAATATCGTTTACACTCAATTACTCTAGTGCAATAAAGTAGTGGTTGTAAGATTGGCTATTATTAGCCGATGTTGTATTTGACTATTCAAATTGCACGCTCATTAAGGGAGGCCAGTGATGTCATCGACTCAAAAACGAGCCATCCTGCAGGTGCGCATTCGCGAGGAAGACAAGCAGCATGCCGAGCGTCTCTACGACGCCATGGGCACATCGCTCGCCGAGGCTGTCCGTCTATTTGTCGCGCAGAGTATTTTGATGCGCAAGCTCCCATTTCAACCGGTCGCCGTGCGCTCCAAGGACGGCACGGCCGCCTATGGACTGCTCAAAGCATACGGGGACCCCAATCGCCGCTCCGAGGAGCACAATGCCTGGATTGAATACCTAGCCACAGAAAGCGACGAGTCGGTTTTGGGTCCCGAGGAAGTAGATATCCATGAGTAGCACCATCATCGACGAGACCGTCATCCTTCGCTACCTGCTTAACGACGACGAGGTCCTGTCACCGCGCGCCGCCAAGGTCATCGCCACGCGCACCGCACGTGTCTACCCCGAAATCATCACGCGCGTCGTGGTCACGCTGCGCGACGTCTATAAGGTTCCCCGCGTTGAAATTGCTGCGGCCATGAAAAGGCTGCTCGATGACGTCATGGTCGACGAGCCCACCGTTGTCGCCCTTGCCGTCAAACTCTTCGGCAAGACCCATATGGACTTTACCGACTGCCTCCTCGCAGCCCGAACCGCCATCTACAACGATGATGTCGTGAGCTTTGGCAAGCCCATCATCCAAGGCATGATCGATTACCGCCACAAGCGCCAAACCGCAGCCGAAGCCCGCAGCCGCAGCACCGACGCCCGCGGCCACAGTACCGACGCCGCCATCGACAAGCTCCGCCACCAATCCCGCCACTAACCTCATCCCCTCCTAAGTTGCGGTGAAATAGTTCCTGGATTTAGGCTTTTTCGAGCTTTTCAGGAACTATTTCACCGCAACTTTCTGTAAGGGTGGTTTTTAATACCGCCGAGGGGCGCTAATCAACCGTTTGCCGATATGTTTGGCTCTGACTCATGGCTCTGACCTGCCCCGTCAAGCTTTTGGTCAGTTCATGGCAAGGTCTGGCGAACCAAATATGGGATAGCGTAGTGTCATTCACTCCCCCTCGAGACCATGGGGTCGAAAATGAGCCATGATAAACGCTGTTCCAAACCGCAAGTAGAGCTGTTCTTCCGATTATTCGAGGCCCATCATGGCGGGCACCTGTTTGTAGCTACCAAAAAATGGGATGAACGCTGTGCCTACGCGCTCATGCAAAAAGAGATGATTATTCGACTCTACAACCATGTCTACGCTGATCCCGCGTATTGGAATGACCTCGGCGTCGAAGATCGCATCTTTCAATTGGCATCCGCTATTGCGGTCGTTGAACCGGATGCCGTGTTTTGCGGAGCAACGGCGGCACTGCTCTATGGCATCGGTTCTGCATATTCGCTTCTCGA
Source organism: uncultured Collinsella sp. (assembly GCA_902495265.1). Classification (GTDB taxonomy): domain Bacteria; phylum Actinomycetota; class Coriobacteriia; order Coriobacteriales; family Coriobacteriaceae; genus Collinsella. Next base: position 6,779 of record CABUWR010000037.1, read on the forward strand.
CAAGGTGCAAGTGCTGCTGCCGCGTTCCACCAGACGCGATATGTACGAATTCGTTGAATACCGACGCTGGCGGCCGGGCGACGTATGGCAGCTCGGCCCGTTTACGTTAACGGATCCATATCGCACGGTGGTCGACATCACCCGAACGAGCGCTTTTCGATATGCACTAGGCTATGTCGACGGGTTGGCTCGTGAGTACGGTGTCGAGCGTGAAGAATTGCGTGCATATGCACAAGCGAACTGCCGCGGACTGCACGGCATCGCGCGCGCATTTGACGTTTTTGAACACATGGATGGCAGATCGGATAACGGTGGAGAATCCGAAGCACGGGCGGCAATGATTCTGGCGGGAGTTGCCGCTCCCGAACTTCAGGTTGAAATCACTCGACCGGGAAACGCCGGCTATTATTTGGCAGATTACGGCTGGCAGATGCCAAACGGCTCTTGGATGCTAGCTGAGCTGCATGGACTAGGCAAGTTTGAGGACGATACCCAAAATGATCCAGAACATACTGCGGCAAAAACCTATCGAGCTGCCCTCGTGCGCGACGCGAACCTGCGCGCCATGGGCCACAACGTCATTCATTTCAAGCTCTCAGACACCTACGATGTCAAAGCGTTCGGCTCCATGATGCGCGGCTACGGTATACCAACCACAAAACCCTACGCAGGCTCCTGACCGGCTGTCCTCATCTTCTCGACAACAGAACCCATCATCGACCCAGCCCGCTCGGCCTCAATAAGTTGCGGTGAAATAGTTCCTGGATAACAGCTTTTGCGGCTAATCCAGGAACTATTTCACCGCAACTTAGGTGGGGATGTGGGGTCCCGGCATGTATATGAAAACGGCTCTGGCACCAAATAGAGCCAAAGCCGTTAAAACTATCTTATGGAGCGGGCGACGGGAATCGAACCCGCGTCATCAGCTTGGAAGGCTGGGGTTCTACCATTGAACTACGCCCGCAAGATATGGTCGGGACGACAGGATTTGAACCTGCGACATCCTGCTCCCAAAGCAGGCGCGCTACCAAACTGCGCCACGTCCCGAAGGTGTTGAGCAGCTAAGGCATAAACCTTGCGTGTCCCAAAGCGAAGGAAATTATAGGGGAGACTTCCCGCCTGTGCAAGCGACGATACCCTAGCTCCTCGAATGTGTGACAAACTGGCTATGAACCAGACCGATCACAAACGCCGCCACAGCAACCGGTGCCCACGCAGCACCGATATCTGCCAGCGGCAACGCATCGAACGGCAGCCACGCACCAGTAAAGAACGCGTCGCGGACCGAGGTGATCACGCTCTGCACCGCGACCACGCCGCCGACCCAAACCCAAACCTGCGGATGCGCGTCGCAAAAGCCGTGCATCAGGCCCATAAGCACCAGCACAATGGCAACGGGATACAGGGCATTGAGCATAGGCACCGAGAACATAAGGATCACGTCGAGGCCCACGTTGGAGAGCACGCACGAAAACGCCGCGAACACAAAGGCGAGAATCGCGAAGGGACGGCGCATGGCCTCCTCGGAAGCCTCCGCTCCCCCTTCGACCACATACGTCTCGCAGAAGTAACGCGAGCAGCAGCTGATGAGGCCGATGCACACGTTCATGCAGGCGAGGAAGAAAATCGCAAAGACGACAACCGTGCCAGCAAGACCAAAGTGCATGGAGGCAGAGCGGGCAAGGATGGCGGCGCCATTGGTGGCATCGGGCATAACCGTGCCGAGCTGCATGCCGGCAAGCGCCAGGCCACAGTAGATGATGGCCGTGAGCACGCCGGCGATCACACCGGAGCGCGAGATCTCAAAGGCCACGCGCTTGTCATCGGTAACGCCCAGCTCGTGGATGGTCTCGGCGATGATAATTCCAAAGGCGAGCGACGCGAGCAGGTCCATGGTCTGGTAGCCGGTCAGAAAGCCCTGCACAGCAGCACCGGCATCGTAGGGAGCCTGAGGCGCGGCAGCCGGTCCCAGCGGCGAGATCACGGCGGCACCCACGACCAGCACGATGAGCGCAATGAGCGCGGGGCCCGTAATGCGACCGAGCACGCGCGTGATGACGCCCGGACGCAGCGTGAGCGCAAACGCGACGACAAAGAAGCCAACGGCAAACACCAGGCGCGCCGTGCCGAGTGAAACACCCTCGGGCAGCAGCGGCACCAGCATCTCGAAGGCCGTGGAGCTCGTGCGCGGAATGGCCAGGCACGGGCCGATGGCCAGATACACCGCCGCAACGAAGAATTCGCCGAACTTGGGGTGCACGCGGCCGGCAAGCTCGCGCGCCGTTCCGGCAAGCGCCACAGCGATAAAGCCCATAACGGGCAGGCCGATAGCGGCAATCAAAAAGCCGATCATGGCAAGCGGCGTGGCTGTACCGGCCTGGAGTGCCAGCAACGGCGGAATGATGAGGTTGCCGGCGCCAAAGAGCATCGAGAACAGCGCA
>CABUWR010000038.1 GCA_902495265.1 uncultured Collinsella sp.
CCTGCCGTTTGTTTAATTGCCATGATCGATTTCCTCCTGTCGATGGTTTTGAGTGCAAAACTGCTTCCGTCCAGCTAAGCCGCGCCTAGACTCCTGTGCCCATTCGTCGCGCCTGCTCAAGAGCGAGATGCCCGCCGATTTCGCCCACGCCGTTCAAGCCGCCGGCGAATACCGTTCCGGCAAGCGTGCGCCTTTGGCGAAAATCCCTTGCGCTCCCGATTTATATTGACGAAAATAAAGGTAATACCTAAACCTAACTTTAGGTCAAGGAGTTAATTCGAGATTTGTCCGGAGGGACCATGTACACAATCGGACAGGTGGCGGAGATGTTCGGTCTGCCCGTTTCCACGCTGCGTTATTACGATAAGCAGGGATTGTTCCCGGGGCTGGAGCGGACGTCCGGCATTCGCCGATTCGGCGATACGGAACTCGAGGCGCTTCGGGTCATCGAATGCCTGAAGAAGGCTGGGATGGAGATCAAGGACATCCGGCTGTTCATGGAATGGTGTGCGGAGGGCCCATCGACATATCCCAAGCGCAAGGCCATGTTCGAGGAGCGAAAGGCCCACATGGAGTCGGAGATTGCGAAGATGAACCGCGCGCTGGACATGTTGAAGTTCAAATGCTGGTACTACGAGCAGGCGATCCAAGATGGCAACGAGGATAGAGTGAAGGCGCTGATTCCCGACAATTTGCCGGAAGAGATCAAAGATACCTACAATAACGCCCACGCTCAATAATGCCGCCCGATGCTCAAGGGGCTTTGGCAAGGGACTCTTTCCGAGCAGAACGAAAAAGAAAGCCTCCGAACTAGAGGTTCCGGAGGCTGTTATTCCCGTTATTCCCATAGGCATAAGCGCATCTGTTCGCGATTGCCTATCGATGCTCTGCCTCGAGCACGGCAGACACCGCATCGAGGAACTCCCGCACATGGTCTGCGGGGTGCGACGAATGAAGCAGCCCGTAAGACACGAGACAGTCCCAATCGGTAGGGACGGTTTTGAGCATGGGGTGGACGTTGGCCCACAACGGCAGCGTCGCAAGCGCGAGGTCCTCGTTCGCGCCGCGATTGAACACCTCCGCCCGATATTGCGGGAAGTCTACGAGCGCGATTTGAGGATGATGCAAGAGTATCTCGTCGCGCACGCGGTCGATTTCGGCGTTCCAGCCCCGGCGTATAAGCATAAGACTGTGATTGTGGAGGTCGTCGAATGTGACGATGTCGCGTTTGGCGAGTTCGTTGTCGACGGGAACGGCGCACCAGAGCGGCTCGCGCGAAAGCTCGAGGCCCAGGCACCCGCGCTCTTTAAGAAAGGCATCGTCGAAAATCCCCGCCACGATATCCATGTCTTGCCCGAGGTTCGCCAAACCGCGCGCCGCCGAGGGTGTGTTTTCAAACGTGACTACCTGAAGGCTCATGCCAGGGCAACGTTCCTTCACCTTCGGCCACAGCTTCGTGAGCGGCGTACTGGGCGTCATGAGCGACACTCCCACGCGGATGATGCGCTTCTCTCCACGCTCGGCGACGCGGGCGCGTGCGATTGATTCTTGAGAGTACTGCACGATATGGCGGGCGTCGGCGAGCAGCGACCTGCCTGCTCGCGTAAGCGAAAGCCCCTGATGCGATCGGTGGAACAGCGTAAGGCCTAGCCGCGACTCCAGCAGGTTCATCTGCTTGATGACGGCCGTGGGCGTGATGAAGGACTCTTGTGCCGCCTTGGAGAAGCTGCCCGCCTCCGCCACGCGGATGAAAGTGTCAAGCTGTGGGTTGTACATCGATCCTCCTGCCACGCATTATGTGCCGTATATACCCCATGGTTATATCCATCATTCCAACGTGAACTTCTCGCACGTCAGTAAACGCCGTAGCCTTGTATTCGAAAAGTCACCATTAAGGAGGAGACCATGGAGTATCTGAAGCTCAACAACGACGTAGAGATGCCCATCGAGGGTTTGGGCACCTTCCTCATGACCCCGGCCGAGGCCGAGGCAGCCGCAACCGCCGCGCTCGCGGCTGGCTACGAGCACATCGACACCGCCAACGCCTACATGAACGAGCGCGCCGTAGGCCGTGCCATCGCCAAGAGCAGCATCGCGCGCGACAAGATCTTCGTCTCCACCAAGCTCTGGCCGAGCGTCTACGGCGCGGGCATACCGGCGGTGGACGCCACGCTCCAGCGCCTGGGGCTCGACTACGTCGACATGCTCATCCTGCACCAGCCGGTAGGCGACTACCTGGCCGTGTGGCGCACGATGGAGGAGGCCTACCGCGCGGGCAAGGTGCGCGCCCTCGGCCTCTCCAACTTCCCGCAAGACAAGATCGCTGAGGTCATCGAGGTCGCCGACATCAAGCCGCAGCTCGTGACCGTTGAGTGCCACCCCTACCACGCCCAGCGCGACCTGCGCGCCTACCTCGCGCCGTACGGCACGGTGATCGAGGCGTGGTACCCGCTCGGCCACGGCGACAAAGGTCTTCTGGAGGAGCCCGTCTTCGTCACTCTCGCCGAGAAGTACGGCAAGACCCCGGCCCAGGTGATCCTGCGCTGGCACGTGCAGATGGGCACCTCCATCATCCCCGGCTCCAAGAACCCCGCCCACATCGCCGACAACGCGAACATCTTCGACTTCTCCCTCACCGAAGACGAGATGGCCGAGATTGCCAAGCTCGACGGGACCATGACCTACTACACCGCCACTGAGGAAGCACTCGAGGGCTACCTGGCCATGCGCCCCGATTTCGACGCGCAGGAGTAGCGCTCAGACGATAACGGACCAACCAAGCCGCCGCCGAGGACCAGTCGGCTGTCGAGGACGAGCCCGCCGCAGTGCCCGCTGCAGACGGCAACGTCCTCGTGGCCTACTACTCGGCACAGGGCCACACCGCTGTCGTAGCTCAGGCCATCGCCGACGAGCTCGGCGCCGATCTCTTTGAGGTGACGCCTAGAACCCGCGGGTTATAGCCCCGTGCGCACCCCAGCGTTATAGAACCCTCACCAACGGAAACTTCCGCCGGCGCGGCGCCCCTCGTATGGTGGATACGTCAAGTTGCGAGAAAGGAAGGCACCATGGACTACATCACCTTGAACAACGGCATCAGGATGCCGCAGCTCGGCTTCGGCGTGTATCAGATCCCGGACGCCGCGGAATGTCAGCGCGCCGTGGAGGACGCGCTCTCGGTCGGCTACCGGCTGCTCGACACGGCCGTGAGCTACGGCAACGAAGAGGCGGTCGGGGCCGCCATTCGTGCGAGCGGCCTGCCGCGCGACGAGGTGTTCTTGACGACCAAGCTGTGGATGTCGGATGTGAGCTACGAGGGGGCCAAGCGCGGCTTCGACGCGTCGCTCAAGAGGCTGGGGCTCGACTACGTCGACCTCTACCTCATCCATCAGCCGTTCGGCGACGTCTTCGGCGCGTGGCGCGCCATGGAGGAGCTCTACGAGCAGGGCGTTATCCGCGCCATAGGGACAGCTAACTTCTACCCCGATCACCTCGCAAACCTCATCTCGTTCAACCGCATCGCCCCCGCCGTGAACCAAGTCGAGTGCAACGTGTTCTTCCAGCAGCGCGAGGCGCAGGAGTACATGGTCGGCATGGAGGTAGCCATGGAGGGCTGGGCGCCCTTTGCGGAGGGCAGAAACGACCTCTTCCGCAACGAGGTCCTCGCTCGCATCGGCGAGGCACACGGCAAGACGGTCGCCCAGGTCGTGTTGCGCTGGCTGCTGCAGCGCGGTGTGGTCTGTATCCCTAAGAGCACGCACCGCGATCGCATGGAGCAAAACTTCGACGTCTTCGACTTCGCGCTGGGCGACGACGAGATGGTCGCCATCGCCGCGCTCGACACCGGGCGCAGCGCGTTCTTCGACCACCACGACCCCGCCACCATCGAATGGATGTCCGGGCTCGTGCGCAACGTGTAGACGAGCGGTTAGACCGCACTGATAACTTACTAGGAGGAATTGCCATGAACTCATTCACGTACGACTACCCGGTCAGGAACTACTTCGGCGAGGGGGCCATGGACCAGGCGCTCGACGTCGAGATGGGTGCCATGGGCAAGACAGTGATGCTCGCCTACGGCGGAGGCTCGGTCAAACGAACCGGCGTCTACGGCCACGTGGTCGATAAGCTCACGAGCGCGGGCAAGCGCGTGGTGGACTTCGGCGGCATCATGCCCAATCCGACCTACGAGAAGTGCCAGGAAGGCGCCGCGCTCGCACGCAAGGAACAGGTCGACTTCATTCTCTCCGTCGGCGGCGGGTCGGTCTTCGACTGCTGCAAGGTGATCTCCGCGCAGGCGATGCTTGACGAGGACATCGAGACGTTCGAGCACGTCGACGGCAAGATGCCGAGCTCGTTCATCCCCATGGGTTGCATCGTGACGCTCTCCGGCACGGGCGCCGAGCAGAACAACGGCGCCGTCATCACCAACGAGGAGACGCACGTGAAGGGCGCCTATCTGGGGGCGATGCCCATGTGGGCGGCGCTCGACCCGGCGCTCACGCTCACCGTACCGCACGCGCAGTTCATGAGCGGCGCGTTCGACACGCTCTCGCACTGCATGGAGAGCTATTTCGGAAGCCCGCGCGGGCGCAATGTCACCGACGACATCAACCTCGCCATCCAGCGTAACGTCATCCGCAACATGCGGATCATCGCGGACGACGACCAGAACCTCGATGCCAGAAGCGAGCTCGTATACGACTCCGCCATGGCCGAGAACGGCGTGCTCAAGATCGGCAAGTCAACGGACTTCCAGGCGCACATGATCCAGCACCAGTACGGCGCGTACACCCACACCAACCACGGAATGGGCCTCGCGGTCATCCACCCTGCGCTCTACCGCCACCTGGCCCCCGAGGCGCCCGCGCAGTTCGCCCGCTGGGCGAGCGAGGTGTGGGGCGTCGACGCCAAGGGCAAAGACGACCTTACGGTGGCGCTCGAGGGCATCGACCGCCTGCAGACGTTCATCGGCAAGATGGGGCTTCCCACGAGCTTCGCCGAGATGAGCTCCGACGCGTCCGACGAGACGCTGCACAAGGTTGCGGGCACCTGCGTGCTCACCGGCGGCTGCGCCAAGAAACTGGAGCGCAGCGAGGTGTTCCAGATTCTGACCGAGTGCCTCTAGATTGGCGGCGGGTCCCGATCCGCCCGCGCCGAAGAAAACAGGAAGGCTCCTCGTTTTTCACGAGGAGCCTTCTGAGTTTTTACCCGATTGTGTTTAGAGGCTCGATATCGACGAAAACGCCCGCTTTGAAACTCAAGTGCCTTTTCGCGTGTGAGCCGCCAGCTGCAACAGGAAGCGAATCAACGCAGGCGGCTTTCAAGCACTTTGCAAAACTGCAGGTCGCAGACCTTCATTGCTAGTAGGAGAAATGAGTAGTCTCGGGTGGCTTGCCCATGAGTTGACGAATAAGTTGGAACTTCGCCATTGGCTCAATCGCTTCGCGCGCTCGATAAACTTGTTTAGTAAAAGGCGGATCGGTCACCGATGGACGCGCGACGAGAGACACGTACCTCCAGTGGTTCAAGCACGACGCGCGTGAGGGTCTCTGCAAGCAACCACCCGGTGCGCTACTGTTGCCAGCGTGGCTTAGCGGACTGGCGAATCCCGCCCCGTGCGCGTCATCATCCAATCAAATGCCCTGGCAAGCAGCAGCACCGCCAATCACACTGCGTTCTTACGGCGCCCTCTGCGATACAATTAGCGAATTGTGTTTTCACCTCGCAGCTACGGAGACATTAGATGATTACGCTGGACAATCTTCGCGACGCACTTAGGGCTCTGTACTACGAGCCGTCGGGCGACGGCACCGTTTATCAGAAATCCTGGGAAGAGACCAGCGCGCAAATCACGGTCGATTTTTCCAAGAAACGCATCGGCTACCCGAAAGACCTGGGGTTCAAGGTCAACAAAGACACAACTTGTAACTTCTCCGATAACGAGAACTTCGTCGTACTCGCCTGCGTAACCATGCTCCTCGACAAAGGATATCGCCCCGAATCACTCGAGCTGGAGCGCGAATGGGCCCTTGGGCACGAACAAAAGAGCGGCCGCGCTGATATCTGCATTAATGACGAGAGGGGCGACACGCTCGCAATCGTCGAATGCAAGACCCCTGGAACCGAGTTCAAAAAAGAATTCAAGAACATGCAGTCAGACGGAGGGCAACTCCTCTCCTATTGGCAACAAGAGCGCGCGACTCGCTGGTTGGTGCTCTTTGCATGCGATTTCATCAACAACGAAATCGTGCCAGACCAGGTTTCAATTAACTGCAGCGATGACGAGAACTTCATCGCGCTCGCCAAACGCGATGACACCATTGCGCTCTACCGCGACGCCCATACAGTGGAACAGCTCCATCAAGTTTGGACGGAAACGTACAACCAACAAGTCGAGGGAAACATCCTCTTTGGCGATAGGTCAACGGCATACCACCCGATGGTTCCTCCCCTTCTCAAGAAGGACCTTGTCGACTTCAGGGCCGAAGACAGCATCGTCAACCGCTTCGAGGAAATCCTCCGCCACAACAACGTCTCCGATAAAGAGAACGCCTTCAATCGCCTTATCGCGCTCTTTATCGCGAAGCTCCAAGACGAGCTCTCGAAAATGCCAACCCAGGAGATTGAGTTCCAATACCGCCAAGGACGCGACACCTACGAAACGCTCCAGGACAGGCTCCAGAGACTCCACTCAGACGGCATGAGAAAGCTCATGCGGGAAGAGGTCCTGTACGTTCCCAACGACTACGCCGCAAACCTCATAAGCAACTATACGGGCCAGCACCGCAAGCAGCTCATCGAGGAGCTGAACGGCACGCTGCGCAAGCTCAAGTTCTATACCAACAATGACTTTGCGTTCAAAGACGTCCACAACGAGGAGCTCTTTCTTCAGAACGGCAAGGTACTCGTAGAGACGGTGCAACTTCTACAGCCGTATCGCATCGTAGGAACTCAAGACATTCAATTCTTGGGCGACCTCTTCGAACAGCTCCTTAATCAGGGCTTTAAGCAAAACGAGGGCCAATTCTTCACACCTGTGCCCATCACCCGTTTTATTTGGAAGTCGCTCCCACTCGACAGCATCGTGCAGGACGAGGCTGGTGCCGTGCACTATCCACGCGTTATCGATTACGCCTGTGGCGCGGGGCACTTTCTCACAGAAGGGTTCGAAGAAATCTCCGACGCCGCATGCCAATATGATCCGACCATAGAGGATGACCTCGGAGACGCCGACTGGGTCAGAGACAATCTCGTCGGCATCGAGAAGGACTATCGACTCGCTCGCGTTTCCAAGGTCTCGTTCTACATGCATGGCGCAGGGCAGGGCAACGTGGTCTTCGGCGACGGACTTGAAAATTATCCCGACAAGGGAATCGACAGCCGGACCGACAGGGGACGCTTCGACATTCTTGTCGCCAATCCCCCGTACTCTGTCGCGGCCTTCAAACCGCATCTCAAGCTTCACAACAACGAACTCAAAGTGCTGGAAACCATCAGCGATAGCGGCTCGGAAATCGAGACCCTCTTTGTCGAGCGTGCGGCACAGCTTGTTCGGCCCGGAGGCTACGCCGCCATCGTCCTCCCCACCTCGATCCTCGACAAGAGCACGAGCTCGAGTTTCGTGGCCGCACGCGATGTGCTTTTGAGCTCCTTCGAGATCGTCTCCATCGCCAGGTTTGGATCAGGCACATTCGCGGCCACAGGAACAAACGTCGCAATTATGTTCCTACGTCGCTTTGACGAGATCCCGCCCCGCAATGCGAATGCACTTGATTTCGTTGACGCTGTTTTTGAGCGCAGGAAGCTCACTGGTTGGAAAGACGAAAGCGCTTTCAACGCTTATCTCGGCACAATTAATGTAGACGGAGATACTTACCGGGCTTTTCTCGCAGGAGAGGCTGCCTGGAACGAATGGGCAAACACTCGCCACTTCAACGTTTATTGCCATCTTTTCGAATCATCGAAGGAGCTCAAGACCCTTCGAAAGAGCAAGACTTGGAAGGCGGCCGACAAGGACTCACAGCTCAAAGCAGAGAACGAGCTGTTCTATCGCTATGCGCACAAGGAAGAGCGCAAACGCCTGCGCGTTTGGGGTCTCGTCTGCGGCGAACAGACGCTCATCATCAACTCACCTAACACGACCAAGGAAATCGCCTCTTTCCTTGGCTACAAATGGAGCAATCGCAAAGGCAACGAGGGGATACAGCCCATCGATGGTGAGGGCGTGCTCTATTCGGACGACGAATCGGACGACACGAACTCGCTAAGCGGCATCATCAGAGCATGGTTCTCCGGCGAGCAGGTTGAGCCCGGCGACCTTGCCCAGTACTACTACTATGCCAAGACCGCCGATTTCATCGACTTTGATGCCGAGAAGTTCGACGAGACTCTTACGATTCCCCGCTCTTTCTACAAGCCCCGCTCGTTCGCCCAGGGCACCGTAGTCAAGACGCTTAGAGACATCACATCCTACGTTACCGACAGCGTGGCCCAGAGTTCCATCACCACCGACACTTACGTAACAACGGAGAACATGGTCAAGGACCGTGGCGGCATAACCGCCTATAGCGGAGAGCTTCCGGCAAGTGCTGGCACCGCATACAAGAAGGGAGACACGCTCGTCTCCAATATTCGCCCCTATCTGCAGAAGATTTGGCTCGCAGACCGCGATGGGACGTGCTCCAAGGACGTTTTGGTATTCCGAAGCATAAATACCGACAGCCTATTGCCCGAGTTCCTCCATCTGCTCCTGTGGCAGAAGGACTTCTTCGACTACGATATGTCCACCTTCACGGGAACCGGCAGGCCTCGCGGAGACAAGGATGAGCTGCTCAAATACCCCATCCCAGTCCCGACGCTCTCCAAGCAGAGAGCCCTCATCGACGGTTTCAATCGCTTAACAGATGAAATCAATAGCAAAAGACAGCAAATCGCCGCTCTCAAGGAGAGCGTCAAATCACGGTTTGTAGAGGTATTTGGCGATCCGGTCGATGGTAAAAAATGGCCTTTCGTTAGGCTTGAAGACCTCTGTACCAAGTTGGGTTCCGGAGCAACGCCACGAGGTGGCAA
>CABUWR010000039.1 GCA_902495265.1 uncultured Collinsella sp.
CGGCTCGCGCCGTTCACGTGAGCCCACAGGCCGTTTCGTCGGCAATCAAAAAGTTGGAATCTGAGTATCAGATTGTTTTGCTCGACCGATCGGCGGGGGAGGCTGTTTTGTCTCCGGCGGGCAGAGAATTTGCGTGTCGTGCACGCGTGATCCTGGCACAAGTCGACGATCTCAAAAAGTACGCTCAATCGGGGAACGGCGGCGTTTCGCCCGACGGCCACTTCCGTCTTTACGCCCCCTGTCTTCACGGGCGGGGGCGTCTTTTTTCCGAAAACTGGTACGACTCGTTTGAAAGCTCGCACCCCCAGATTCACCTTGATGTTTGGCATCAGCCAACGGCCACATGCTTTGAGTCGCTTATGCTTGGAATTTCGGACGCGGCCATCTCATTTGAGGAACCAAGGGACAGCGTCCTTTCTTCGAAATACTTGGGTGAAAAGGAGCTCAAGGTTCTTTCGTGTCCAGCGGGTCATCAATCTGTGGGCGCCATGACCATTCGCGAGCTACTGAGCGGCAGGCTCGCTGTTCCCATTAATTTGTCACCCTGTCTCAATGCGATTAACCAATGCCCTGAAGCCCAGCTCGTCAATTTTCGCTTCCGTGATGTTGAATACGGAAGCAGGGCTCAGGCTGAGTTTCTTCAAGCCGGGGGATTGATATTGAGTTTGTCTGGGTCCTCTCTCGCATCGGATGGATCAGAAGTGAGTGAGTGCTCCATTGAAGCCTCGCATGACGTGGCCTTGCCCATCTATTTTTGCTATCGACAAAATGCCTGGACCGATCGACACCAGACGGTTTTTCTGCACCTATTGCGTCATCTTGCTTCGTGAAATTAATTGGCTTCGAGACGTCAAGTGATTATTGACGCCTTGTAACACATAGCTGACAGCTTTGCCCTCATGCTTTTCCAAGATTCTGATTTAGATTGCTGGCTCTTGGAGGGCGGAGCATGAAAAACCGTACGGTTTTGCTTTATATGACGTTCGTTTTTCTGTCGAACTTCAGCACCATTTTGTATTTTCTGACGGTTTACCTTGAATTCGTCGGATTCTCGATGGTAGCGATTTCTAGCATGATGATTGCATACCAAGTGAGTAAGTTCATTCTTGAGGTTCCTACTGGTTATATTGCTGACAGGTTTGGACGAAAGACAAGCGGTCTCGTTGGCGTCGTGGGAATGCTTGGATACTACGCCGCCCTACTTTTCACCCGTTCTCCTTTGCTTTTAATCGGCGCGTTTGCTCTCAAAGGATTTGCAGTTGCATGTGTGAGCGGATCCATAGAAGCGATCTACATTGACAGCGTCTCTCAGGACCAGCTCGTAAGACTTAATGTCGTTGAGCGATTTGTTTTCTATGCCTCTTATGCCATCTCCGCTTGCGTGGGCGGTTTCATTTCGTCTGTCGGTGCATATCTCATTGGTCTTTCGGCAGATATCATCGCAATGGTGTTGACGTTGGTTGTCGTTGTCTGCATTCCTGAGATGCGAAGAGGGGACACTGCAGCGACACCTAAGCGTGGAATTAGCCCGAAGATGATCGGTGCCGCTATTGCGCGTAACGGCATTCTTCGTTCAGCGTTCATCATGGACTGCTCTCAGGCATTTGCTTTTGTCGCCCTGGAAGACTTTTTCTCACTGTTGCTTGCGGGTCGCGGAATGAATGCCGTCGCTTCGGGTGTGATCATTGCGGTCCAGCTCCTTGCCTCGCCCTCCATGGGGCTTATTGTGCCCAGTGTGATTGCTCATGTCGACAAGGGCCGTTTTGCGCGTATTTGCGGCATCGTGCGCCTTTCCCTGACTGCTCTGTTTTTGATTCCCTTTACTCCGGTCTATTTGCTGCCCGTGTTCTATGTACTGCAGACGGTCGCTTACTCGTTATTTGCGCCAATTAAATACTCAATTTTTCAAAATGCTGTCGATTCTTCGATGCGCTGTTCACTAATTTCGGTCCAAAGCCAGATGGTGGCGGTGGGCGCTATCCTTTTCTATCTGTTCAATGCTGCGTTGAGCAGCATCGCGGGCATTCGAGTCATATTGCTTGTAGCGCTCGGGATATCTTCTTTGGTGTATATCCCCGCGCTCTTTCGTCTTACAAGTCAAAGGCCATGAGTATTTGGGCACCGATAACTTATATATCAACGCAATAAACCCGAGCGCGAGGGCGTTTGGGTTTATTATTTAAGCGTATGTAACCTGGCGGCGCCACACCGCCTGTTAGTAGGGAGACACATGAACGTTCTGGTCGTCAACGCAGGATCTTCGACGCTTAAGTATCAGGTCATCGATACCAAGTCCCACAAGGTGTCCGCAAAGGGCTCCTGCGAGCGCGTCTGCTTTACCGGCGGTACCTTCACCCACGCTGCCAACGGTTCCAAGAAGGTGACCGAGAACATCGAGTTCCCCGACCACAAGGTCGCCATCGAGGTCGTCCTGAAGGACCTCGAGGCCAACGGCGTCAAGATCGAGGGCATCGGCCACCGCATCGTTCAGGGCGGTTGGTACTTTGGCGATTCCTCCCTCGTCGACGAGGACGTTCTCGCCAAGATTCGCGAGGTCGCTCCGCTCGCCCCGCTGCACAATAACCCCGAGGCCAACGTTATCGAGTACTGCCTGGAGCAGTATCCCGACCTGCCCAACGTCACGGTCTACGACACTGCTTTCCACTTCAATATGCCCGAGGTCGCCAAGACCTACGCCCTGCCCAAGGACGTCTGCGACAAGCTGCACATCCGTAAGTACGGCGCCCACGGCACCAGCTACCGCTACATCTCCAAGAAGGTTGCCGAGATGACCAACGGCGAGGCTCGCAAGGTCGTCGTGTGCCACATCGGTTCCGGTGCTTCCCTGTGCGCCATCGAGGACGGCAAGTGCATGGACACCACCATGGGCTTGACGCCGCTCGACGGTGTCATGATGGGCACCCGCTGCGGCTCCATCGACCCTGCTACCGTGTGCTACCTGCAGCGCGAAGGCGGGTTCACCTTCGACGAGGTCGACGAGATGATGAACAAGAAGTCCGGCCTTTTGGCTGTGACCGGCGGCAAGACCAACGACTGCCGCAACGTTGAGGAGCTCGCCGCTGCCGGCGACCCCGAGGCCCAGCTCGCCTTCGATATGTTCGTCTACAAGATTGCCGCCAAGGCCGCCGAGATGGCCACTTCCATGTGCGGCATGGACACCCTGGTCTTTACCGCCGGCATCGGTGAGCACGCTCCGGCTGTCCGCGCCGGCGTGGCCGACCGTCTGGCCTTCATGGGCGTCAAGATGGACCATGCCCGCAACGCCCTGCGCGGCGACGGCGCTTGGTGCCTGTCCGCCAAGGATTCCAAGGTCAAGATCTTCGTTATCCCCACGGATGAGGAGTTCATGATCGCTTCCGACGTCGAGCGCATCGTTAGCGGTAAGTAATTGATGCAAGGGGAGGGGACTGGATGGCCTTGTGCCGTTCAGCCCCCTTTTATGCTCTTTGGGCGAAGAGCTTAATAGATATTTATTGAATTCTGATAACTTCTTATTAAAGGTACGGCCGCCTTATAGGTTTGCCGACCGTACTGTAATCACGAAGGAGTCTCATGAACGTACTTGTTGTCAACGCCGGCAGCTCGAGCCTTAAATATCAGCTTTTGGATACCGATACCCGCGAGGTTTTCGCCAAGGGCAACTGCGAGCGTATCGGATCGGAGATGGGCGTCTTTGGTCACTCCGAGAACGGTGGCACCAAGCAGACCGAGGAGGTTCCCTTCCCCGATCATCGCTCTGCTATCGCTCGCGTGCTCGAGGAGCTCGAGAAGACCGACTTTACGATCGATGGCATCGGCCACCGTATCGTTCAGGGCGGCTGGCACTTCGATGATTCCGCGGTCGTCGACGATGAGGTCATGGCTAAGATTCTTGAGGTGGCCCCGCTCGCCCCGCTGCACAACTACGGCGAGGCCGCGGCAATCGAATACTGCCGCGAGAAGTATCCGGAGCTGCCCAACGTGGCCGTCTTCGACACCTCGTTCCACATGACCATGCCCGAGGTCGCCTACACCTACGCGCTGCCCAAGGACGTGTGCGACAAGTATCACGTGCGCAAGTACGGCGCCCACGGCACGAGCCACCGTTACGAGTGGATGATGGCCAAGGAGATCCTGGGCACGCGCTGCCACCGTCTGCTTTCGTGCCACCTGGGCAACGGCGCCTCGCTCGCCGCTATTGAGGACGGCGTGTGCCGCGATACCACGATGGGCCTCACGCCGCTCGACGGCCTGATGATGGGCACCCGTTGCGGTTCCATCGACCCGGCCACCGTGTGCTACCTGCAGCGCGAGGGCGGCTACAGCTACCAGGAAGTCGACGACATGATGAACAAGCAGTCCGGTCTGCTTGCCATCTCGGGTATCTCCAACGACGCCCGCGACATCCGCACGCGCGCCTCCGAGGGTGACGAGCGCTGCCTGCTCGCCTTCGACATGTTCGCCTACAAGGCCATGCAGCAGGCCGGTTCCATGATTGCCTCCATGGCGGGCGTGGACACCATTACCTTTACTGCCGGCATCGGCGAGAACGACTGGTCGATCCGCAAGGCTTTCTGCGACTGCTTTGAGTGGCTGGGCGTGCGCATCGACAACAATAAGAACCGCGAGGCCGTGGGCAACGGCCCGCAGGTCATCAGCGCTGCCGGCTCCGCCGTCACGGTCATGGTCATCCCCACCGACGAGGAATACATGATCGCCCACGACGTCGAGCGTCTGACCGGTAGCAACTAGCGCATTCGTCTGCAATTGAGAGAAAGGCCTCCAGAGCAACGAGCTCCGGAGGCCTTATTTGATGGACGAGACGAGCGGGGCGGAAACTCCATCCCACAATCAGCCTCCAAACCGGGACACATTTTCCGGAAGGCCAGAAATCGGAACGCAGTCTATCTTATGGCTCCAAAGTGGTCATTACCTGCAACGCATACGCTCTCAGCAACGTCGCCCATCCATCCAAATTCTCAGCCCCAGCTCGTAGCCAAGCCGCCGTCCACCCCAGATTCCCTGAATGCCACGTGATAGTAGAAGGCCGCACAGGTTAACCCCTGAAAACATTCCGCAGACCAGAAACGCCCCCGTTCGTAGCTCCGAAGGAGCAGAACGGGGGCGTTTCATTGGTCGAGGACGTTTTCAGGGGTTAACCTGTGCGGCCTTCGGGCGAGTACGTCCGCTACTCAGCCATCTGAGCCTGGACGGCGGTGATGGCTACGACACCCACGATGTCGTCGGCAGAGCAGCCGCGCGAAAGGTCGTTGACCGGCTTGGCGATGCCCTGCAGGATGGGGCCGTAAGCGTCGGCGCCGGCGAAGCGCTGGACCAGCTTGTAGCCGATGTTGCCGGCCTCGAGATCGGGGAACACAAGCACGTTGGCCTTGCCGGCAACGGAGGAGCCGGGGGCCTTGAGCTGGGCGACGGTGGGAACGATAGCGGCGTCGAGCTGCAGGTCGCCATCGATGGCGAGCTCGGGAGCCTTCTCCTTGCAGAACTTAACGGCCTCCTGGACCTTCTTGGCGACCTCGCCGCCGGCGGAGCCCATGGTGGAGTAGGAGAGCATGGCCACGTGCGGCTCGACGCTGCCCATAAAGGTGGACCAGGAGTGAGCGGAGGCGATGGCGATCTCGGAGAGCTCGTCGGAGGACGGGTTGATGTTGAGGCCGCAGTCGGCGAAGATCAGCGTGCCGTCGGTGCCGAACTGCGGGGTATCGGTGCACATCACGAAGAAGGCCGAGACCAGCTTGGTGCCCGGGGCGGTCTTGAGGATCTGCAGCGCGGGGCGCAGAGTGTCGGCGGTGGAGTGGCAGGCGCCGGAGACCAGGCCGTCGGCGTCGCCCATCTTGACCATCATGGTGCCAAAGTAGGTGGCGTCCATCACCTGGGCGCGAGCCTGCTCGATGGTAACGCCCTTCTTGGCGCGGAGCTCGGCAAACTTCTGCGCGTACTCCTCGTGCTTCTCGGCATTGCGCGGGTCGATGACGGTAGCGCCGGGAACGTCGATCTCGTCGGGGTTGCCCAGGATGACGATCTTTGCCAGGCCCTCCTCGATGATCTTGGTGGCGGCGACGATGGTGCGCGGGTCCTCGCCCTCGGGCAGGACGATGGTCTTAAGGTCGGCCTTGGCGGCAGACTTCATACGGTTTAGGAAATCGCTCATGTTACTCCTTACAAGCGTTTCGCTAAGCTCCAGGCGCCCGGCTGTACACGAATAAACCCGCTGCTAGCGGGTTTACCTTTCAATAATGTACGCCGCGGTGCTTGAGCTTTCCTTGTGTGGCAAGCTCATTATAGGACGCATTAGCGCTATAATCGCTCTGATAAATATGTCTCGACGTATGTTCGAGAAAAAGCCCAGTTAAAAAGCGTGTGGCTTTTGACAAGGAGTATCGATGCAGATTACCTCAGGCCTGCCTGAAGGCTTTAATGCCGGTGCGTACGACATGATCGTTGTCGGCGCCGGTTATGCCGGTGCCGTTTGCGCCCGCCGTCTTGCCGAAACTATCGGCTATCGTGTTGCCGTTTTGGAGCGCCGTAGCCACATTGCGGGTAATGCCTTCGACTGCACTGACGAGGCGGGAATCCTGGTCCACGAGTACGGTCCGCACATCTACCACACCTTTAACGAGCGCGTGCACAACTTCCTGTCGCGCTTTACCAAGTGGACGGACTACCAGCACAAGGTGCTCGCCAACATCAACGGCACCCTCATGCCCGTGCCCTTTAACCACGCGAGCCTTAAGCTCGCCTTTGGTGACGAGCGTGGCGAGGAGCTGTATCAGAAGCTCGTGGAGACCTTTGGCAAGGACGTCAAGGTACCCATTATGGAGCTGCGCAAGAAGAACGACCCCGACTTGGCTGAGGTCGCCGACTACGTCTACGAGAACGTCTTTTTGCACTACACCATGAAGCAGTGGGGCCAGACGCCTGATCAAATCGATCCCTCGATCACCGGCCGCGTTCCCGTCTTTGTGGGCGACGATGATCGCTACTTCCCGCAGGCCCCCTTCCAGGGTATGCCGCAGGACGGCTACACCGCGCTGTTCGAGCATATGCTCGACCACGATCTGATTGACGTGTTCTGTGACGTGGATGCTCGCGATCTCTTCGAGATCGACGAGACCACCGTCAAGATCGACGGCAAGGTCTATGGCGGCGAGATCGTCTACACCGGTCCGCTCGACGAGCTGTTCAACCTCGACCTGGGCGCCCTGCCGTACCGCACGCTTGACATGAAATTCGAGACGCTCGAAATGGACCAGTTCCAGCCCGTGGGCACCGTCAACTACACTACGAGCGAGGACTACACGCGCATTACCGAGTTCAAGAACATGACCGGTCAGGTCCTGCCCGGCAAGACCACCATCATGAAGGAGTACTCCAAGGCTTATACGCCCGGCTCGGGCGAGACGCCATACTACGCCATTCTTGAGCCCGAGAACCGTGAGCTCTATGAACGCTATCTTGAGCGCGTTCAGAACCTGACGAACTTCCACCCGGTGGGTCGTCTGGCCGAGTATCGCTACTACGACATGGACGCCGTAACCAATTCTGCCCTCGATCTTTCGGATGAGATTATCGCCTGCCATGCATAAAGTCATAACATTCGGTATTCCCTCGTATAACGCCGCCAAGGACATGGACCATTGCATCACCTCCATTCTGGAGGGGAGCAATTACGCTACCGATATCGAGATTATCGTGGTGGACGACGGCTCCAAGGACGAGACGGCCGCCAAGGCCGACGAGTGGGAGGCCCGCTATCCCGGCATTATCCGCGCGGTGCACCAGGAAAACGGCGGCCACGGTATCGCCGTCCTCTCGGGCCTGCGTGAGGCGCACGGTACGTACTACAAGGTCGTTGACTCGGATGACTGGCTCGATGGCGCGGCGCTTTCGACCATGCTGTCGATTCTACGTGGCTTTGAGGAGCGCGACCAGCGCGTCGACCTGTTTATCTCGAATTATGTGTACGAGAAGGTCTACGAGGGCACACATACCGCTATTGGCTACAAGTTTGCCCTGCCGCGCAAAAAGATCTTTACCTGGGATCAAATCGGTCATTTCCGTCTGGACCAGAATCTGCTCATGCACAGCCTGTGCTATCGCACGGATGTGCTGCGCGAGTCTAACCTGCCCATGCCGCCGCACACCTTCTACGTGGACAACATCTACGCTTACGTGCCGCTGCCGCGTTGCAAGACCATGTATTACGCCGATATCGACCTCTACCGGTACTTTATTGGCCGTGAGGGCCAGAGCGTTAACGAGGCCACGATGGTCAAGCGTCTGGACCAACAGTTCCGCGTTACGCGCATCATGATGGAGTCCTACCATTTGTACCAGGACGTTGAGGCTTCGCGCCTGCGCTCGTACATGATGGGCTACTTCACCATGATGATGGCGATCTGCTCGGTGCTTACCAAGCTTTCCGAGGAAGATTGCGCCGATGAGCGCCTGAAGACGCTGTGGAATGATTTGAAGGCTTACGACGAGCGCATGTATCGTCGTGCACGCTACGGCGTGGTGGGCTTCTTTACCAATCTGCGTGGTCGAGCCGGAGACAAAACCACGCTCGGCCTATACCGTCTTGCCTCAAAGATCTTCAAATTCAACTAGCTGCTGAGTAATCGCTGCTGATAGGTTGACTGGGCCCCTTGGCCTTTAGTTTGCTACTGCGAACAGTCCTGCTCGCACGGAAAGCACATTAAGTGCTTTCCGGCTCGTGCGGAACTTGTATCAAACTAAAGGCCAAGGGGCCTCTGCTATAAGAATCGATTGTCAGACAATTTGAATTTGAAGATCTTCGACGCGCGGTACACAGGGGCCTGGGCTGAAAAGAATTAAGTTGGTAGTCGGTCGGAGGCGGGCGGGCATTACGTTTGTCGCGAGTTCCGCATGCAAAGAAGGCCACTTAATGTGGCCTTCGTCTCGCATAGGA
Source organism: uncultured Collinsella sp. (assembly GCA_902495265.1). GTDB lineage: Bacteria > Actinomycetota > Coriobacteriia > Coriobacteriales > Coriobacteriaceae > Collinsella. The sequence continues at coordinate 8,951 of CABUWR010000039.1, forward strand.
CTGTAGAG
>CABUWR010000040.1 GCA_902495265.1 uncultured Collinsella sp.
GCTTCGCGGCGTTGCAGATGCCATCGTCGTCCACGGCTGTCGTCACATAGGTCGCCGCAGCTTTCACCGTGTCCTGTGCGTTACCCATGGCCACGCTCGTGCCCACGGCGGAAAACATCGATAGGTCGTTCTCGCCGTCGCCAAAGGCGATCGCCTCGCTCGCGTCGATATCCAGACGCTCCAGCGTCGCCGCCACACCCAGGTCCTTGCCGCCGTTAGCGGGAATAATGTCGCAGAACAGGTCGCACCAGCGCGTGGTGAGCGAATGCGACACGGCATCGGTCACGACATGCTCGCCGGCCGGATCAACAAAGGCGCAAAACTGGTAGACCGGTGCGTCAAAGGCGTGCTCAAACGGCTCCTCGTGATAGACGATTCCCGCGTTGCTGCCAGCCGTCACCACGCGCTCGGACAGGCGGTTCACAAACGAGTTCTCGCCCTGCATGCACAGCGAGTCGTAGCACCCCTGCGCCACCTGGTCCACGATTACCGCAACGTCGTCTGGATCGATCGGACAGCTGCGGTAAACCCCCTCGGCATCAAAGCAGTGCTGACCCGAGAGCGTAATGTACGCATCCCAACCCAGGTCGAACAGCCAATCCGGCATCTGGTAGGTCGGGCGACCCGTGGCGATTACGCACGCGATCCCCTGCTCGCGAAAGCTGTCGAGCACCCGCTGCGCCGACGCCGGAATCTGGTGGGTCTTAAAGCTCAGCAGCGTACCGTCGATATCGAAAAACGCGGCTTTGATCATCCTCGTCTACTCCTCGCCCTCGAGCTTTTCGCTCGCCTCGAGCCACGCCATCTCCAGCTCGTCCATGGCAGCGTGAGCCTCGTCGATCTTTGCCTGCTGCTCGCCGAGCGCCGTGTAGTTGGTGGGATCGACCTGGGCCATGGCGGCCTCGGCCTCCTCCACGCGGGCGCGCTGCGTCTCCATCTTGCGCTCGAGCGAGCTCACCTCGCGGCGGAGCTTCTGACGCTCGGCGTTGGAAAGGCCGTTGGGCTGACCGCTCGACTTGGGCTTGTCGGCAGCAGCCGCCGCACCGGTGTCGAACGTGCCGGTCTTAGCGCTCGGCGCGCCCACGGGCTCGCCCTCGGCGGTAGCGTTGCACAGGCGCAGGTACTGGTCCACGCCACCGGGCATATGCGTCAGGTGGCCGTCGAGCAGCGCCCACTGCTGGTCGGTCACGCGCTCCATCAAAAAGCGGTCGTGCGTCACCAGGATCAGCGTGCCGGGCCAGCCGTCCAGCAGGTCCTCGACAATCGCGAGCATGTCGGTATCCAGGTCGTTGCCCGGCTCGTCCAGGATGAGCACGTTGGGCTCGTCCAGAATCGTCAGCAACAGCGACAGGCGACGGCGCTGGCCGCCCGAAAGATCGCCGATGCGGCTCCAGAGCTGCTGCGTCGTAAAGCCCAGACGTTCGCAGAGCTTCTCGGGCGAAGTCTCCTTGCCGTCGATGACGTAGTACTTCTTATAGTTGCCGAGCACCTCGCGGATCGTGTCGCCCATGTAGGGCTTGAGCTCCTCGAGCTGCTGCGACAGCACGCCAAAGCGCACTGTCTGGCCAATCTTCACGCGGCCGCGCGTGGGTTCAATCTTGCCCTGGATCACGTCGAGCAGCGTCGACTTACCGGCGCCGTTCTCGCCCAAAAGGCCATAGCGGTCGCCCGCACCAATGAGCCAGGTCACATCGGTGAGCACCTGCTTGGGCGCGCCGTCGGTATCGGCATAGCCGGCATCCACGTCGACCACATCGATAACCTGCTTGCCCAAGCGGCTCACGGCCAGGCGCTTGAGCTCCAGCTCGTCACGCACGGGCGGCACGTCGGCGATCAGCTCACGAGCGGCATCCACGCGAAACTTGGGCTTGGTGGAACGAGCCTGGGCACCGCGGCTCAGCCACGCGAGCTCCTTGCGCGCCATGTTGCGACGGCGCTCCTCGGTAACGGCGGCCATGCGGTCGCGCTCCACGCGCTGCAGGATATATGCGGAGTAGCCGCCCTCGAAGGGATCGACCTGGCCGTCGTGGACCTCCCACATGCTGGTGCAGACCTCGTCCAAGAACCAGCGGTCGTGCGTGACCACGAGCATGGCACCCTGGCCGCGCTGCCAGCGGGCCTTTAAGTGACGCGCGAGCCAGTTGATGGTGCGCATATCCAGGTGGTTGGTGGGCTCGTCGAGCATGAGCACGTCGTAATCGCCGATCAGCAAGCGCGCGAGGTCCACGCGACGGCGCTGACCGCCCGAAAGCTCGCCCACCGTGCCCTCCCAGAGCACATCGCTGATGAGGCCGGCGAGGATCTGGCGCGTGCGGGGGCTCGACGCCCACTCGTACTCGGGGGCGTCGCCCACAACGGCATGATGCACGGTATCAGTATCGACCAGGTTGTCCTTTTGGCCGAGCAGACCGATCGTCGTGCCGCGGCGGTGCGTCACGCGTCCGTCATCGGGCTCCAGCGTGCCGGCGAGCACGCTCAGCAGCGTCGACTTGCCGTCGCCGTTTTTACCGACAATACCAATACGGTCGCCCTCGCCCACGCCGAGCGTCACGCTATCGAAAATATGCTTGGTGGGAAACTCTAGGCTGACGGAATCGCATCCCAAAAGAATCGCCATATGCCCTGCTCCTTCGTAGAAATTCAACGTTGTCCATAATAGCAGCGAAAAGGCGGGCCGCACACGACACAAAAAGGCGGGCCATCTCCCAAAAGAGATGACCCGCCTCTCCAATCAGTCCCGTGGCAACCGTGGCCGCCGCGGGCCTCAAGCATGTCCCGGACTAGGAGAACATGCCGGTGAGGTAATCATTCAGCCGCTTATCCTTGGGCCGTTGGAAAATCTCGTCAGTCTCGTCGTACTCGACCATATCGCCCATGTAGAAGAACGCCGTGCGGTTGGACACACGCGACGCCTGCTCCATGTTGTGCGTCACGATGACGATGGCGCGCTCGGCCACAATCGATGACATCAGGTCCTCGATCGCCAGCGTCGAGATGGGGTCGAGCGCCGAGCAGGGCTCGTCGAACAAGATCACGTCGGGGTTGAGCGCCAGCGTGCGCGCGATGCACAGGCGCTGCTGCTGACCGCCCGAAAGCGCATAGGCGCTCTTGTCGAGCTTGTCCTTGACCTCGTCCCACAGCGCCGCGCCGCGCAGGCTCTCCTCGACCATGCGGTCGAGTTCGTCGCGGTCGGTGATGCCGTGGCGCCTAGGCGCAAACGTGATGTTGTCGCGAATGGACTTGCGAAACGGGTTGGGCTGCTGGAACACCATGCCAATGGAGCGACGCAACTCGTAGGTGTTCTCGGTCTTGGTGTTCACGTTGCGCCCGCGATAGTTGATCTCGCCCTCCACGCGGCAGCCGCGAATCTCGCGATTCATGAGGTTGAGGCTACGCAAGAAGGTCGACTTACCGCAGCCCGAAGGCCCAATGAGCGCCGTGATCTCGCCCTTGTGGAAGTCGAGCGACGTATTGTGCAGTGCATGGTGGTCGCCATAGTACACGTTGACGTCCTTGGTGGAGAGCACAACCTCGTCGCTCACGGCCTTGCCGCTCACGCGCACGCGCTTCTCGCTCTCCCCCACGCTCGACAGGAAGTCCCGGGTGTCGGACGATGCCGCTTCGGTTGCGGGCGTTACATTCATCTCGCTCATTCGGCCGTCATCTTCCTTGCCAGTTGCTTGCCCACAATGCGGGCGATTACGTTAAACAGCAGCACGCAAATCATCAGCAGTGCAGCGGTGCCCCAGACGATCTGCTGGGCCTCGGGGCTGCCCTCGCCATAGATCTTGTAGATGTGCACGGCGAGCGACTCGCCGGGACGGAACACGTTCCAAGCGCAGGTGGGGCTCGACAGGTTAAAGCTCAAGAAGTTCAGGCGAACCGGCGAGCTCATACCCGAGGTAAAAAGCAGTGCTGCGGCCTCGCCAAACACGCGGCCGGCCGAAAGCACGATGCCCGTCACGATGGCAGGCATGGCCTCGGGGATCAGGATGTGCAGCGTGGCCTCCCAGCGAGTGAGGCCCATGGCCAGGCACGCATCGCGCTGGGCCTGCGGCACGTCCTCGAGCGCCTGCTGGATCACGCGCACCAGGATGGGGATGTTGAACATGGTGAGCGCGACGGCGCCGGAGATGATGGAGTACTTCCAGCCCAGCTGCACCGAGAACACCAGAAAACCGAACATGCCGACGACGATGGAAGGCAGCGAGGACAACGTCTCGATGGCGGTGGAGGCGATGTCGCGGATGGGTCCGTCCGGCGCGTACTCAACCAAAAAGACCGCTCCGCCCAGACTGATGGGCACCGAGATGATCAGGGTGATCAGCAGCAGGTAGAACGAGTCGAACAGCTGGTAGAGCACGCCGCCCTGCGTTCCGTTGGCGCGCGACGGCTCCGTGAGAAAGCCCGGCTGGAACAGCGTCGAGACGCCCTCAAACAGGATATAGGCCACCATGGAGACGACGATGAGCATGACGATGGCGACGATCGCCGTCAGCACGCCCGTGGCGATGCGGTCCTGCTTTTGGACGCGCCCGAGTCTCACCTCGTCAATGTGGATGCGCGTGCTAGCCACGAGCCTTCGCCCCCTTGCGGCCAATGAGATGGATGATCAGGATGAAGATGAGGCTCATGCCCATCAGCAGCAGACCGAGCGCCCACAGAACATCGTCCTGGGCCGAGCCCTCGGCATAGACCGCCATGGACGTGGTGAGCGTGGTGGTGATGGTCGAGGCCGGCGACAGCAGCGACGTCGGCATGGCCTCGATACCGCCGATGACCATGCGCACGGCGAGCGTCTCGCCAAAGGCGCGGGTCATACCCAGAATGACCGCAGTCATGAGCGACGGCATGGCGGACTTGAGCACCACGTGCCAGATGGTCTGCCAGCGGGTGTAGCCCAGCGCGAGCGAGCCCTGGCGGTAGCTGTCGGGCACGGCGCGCAGGCCATCGACCGAAAGCGTGGTCATCGTCGGCAGGATCATGACGGCCAGCACGATGGCGCCGGGCAAGATGCCCAAGCCCGTGCTTACGTGGAAAACGCTCTTCATAAGGCCGACGACCACGTGAAAACCGATCAGACCAAAGACGACCGAAGGAATACCAGTCAAAAGCTCAATAAGCGGCTGAAAGACCTTGGAACCAAACTTAGGCTGGATCTCAACCGCAAAGATGGCAGAGCCGATAGCGATGGGCAGCGCGATAAGCGTGGAGAGCGCCATGACCGCAAACGAGGTGACGATCAGGGGCAGGGCGCCGGTGTAGGGCAGGCCGTTTTTGGCCGTGTTGGCCAGGTCCCACTTGGTGCCGGTGAAAAACTCGACGACCGAGACGCCGTCTTTGACAAAAGCCGAGAGGCCCTTTTGGGCGACCATAAAGATGAGCGCGGCAACGACAAGCGTCACGAGCGCAACGCACGCGCCCGTGACGCCCAGGCCCACGTTCTCAAGGTCGCGCTTTGGCAGCTGTTTTGCCATTGCAAACCTTTCCGGGGCGATTACTTATTTAGCGGAGACCTTGCCGCTGGCGTCCTTGACGACCTTCATGGCAGAGACGGGGATGAAGCCCTGCTCCTCGACGAGCTTGCCCTGGACGTCGTCGGAGAGCATAAACTCCAGGAAGGCCTTGGTGGCCTCGTCGGCGTCCTTGGAGCAGTACATGTGCTCGGTCGCCCAGATCTTGAAGGAGTCGTCGGTGACGTTCTTGCTCTTGGGCTCGACGCCCTCGACCTTGATGGCGTTGAACTTGGAGTCATCGAAGTGCGAGAAGTCGAGGTAGGAGATGGCGTTGTCGGTACTGCCCATCTGAGTCTGGACATCGCCGGACTTGTCGAGCTCGGCGTCGCCCTTAAAGTCGACGGCCTCGTCGCCAAAAACGGCGGCCTCGAAGGTGGCACGGGTGCCGGAGCCGGCCTTGCGGTTGAGGACGACGATGGTGGCGTCGCCGCCGCCGACCTCCTTCCAGTTGGTGATCTGACCGGAGAAGATACCCTTGAGCTGCTCGAGGGACAGGTCGTCGACCTTGACGTTCTTGGAGACGACGGGGCCCATGCCCACGACGGCGACCTCGTGGTCGACGAGGTTCTTGACTTGATCGGCCTCAAGCTTGGTCTCGGCGAAGACGTCGGAGTTGCCGATGGTGACGGTGCCGGCGGCGACAGCGGTCAGGCCCTTGCCCGAACCGTTACCCGAGCCGGAAACGGAGACGTCCGGGTTGGCATCCATGAACTTCTCGGCAGCAGCCTCGACGAGAGCTTGGAACGAGGAGGCACCGTCGTAGGTCACCTCGCCGGAGACGGACTCGGCAGCAGCGGCGCTACCCTTGTCGGCGGCGTCGGAAGCGCCGGAGCCGCCGCACCCAACGAGACCGAGGCCGACGATGCTGGCAAAACCACCAGCGAGGCCGAGGAACTGACGACGAGAATAAGCCTGATCGAGCATGATCTTCCTTTCATACATGCGACTCGCGGGCACCCCGCCCGCTTTGCTGTTTGGAAAGATACGGCCCCGACCGGGCAGCGTCCGCGCCAACTGCGGTTTCTTACGGGCATTTGATAGACCCTTACCGCAAGCGCAGCACGGCCTTTACAAACGAATAACAAACCCGCCACCAAGCATGACCCGCCTTTTACACCAATAAAAACAAAGTTGCGGTGAAATAGTTCCTGCTTGGCCATCAAATGGCCCATTCTAGGAACTATTCCACCGCAACTTAGATTGGGAAACCGCGAGACCTTAAAGCTCTAATTCATTCAAACGGAGGATCGCAACAATATAGATCTTGAGCGCCTGCTTGAGCTGTTCCTCGTTGGCGCACTCGTTGGGGCCGTGCATCTGGCCGCCCCACGCGGGCAGCTCAAGGCCGGTCTCCTCGGGGCCAAACGACACGGCGCGGGCAAAGTTGCGCGCATACGTGCCGCCGCCCATGGCAAAGGGCTCAGCATGCTTGCCCGTAAACTCGTTATAGGTATCAATAAGCGCCTTCACGGCCGGATCGTCGGCAGACACCGAGAACGGCACCTTAGCGCGACCCAGCTGGCACGTCACGCCAAAACGGCCCACGAGCGGCTCGAGCTGCTCGCGGATGGTATCGGCACTGGTGCTATCGGGGAAGCGCACGTCGATGACCTGCTCAATATGGCCATCCGCCACGCGGATGACGCCAGCGTTGCAGGTAAGCGGGCCAAACGCCGGACTCGTCGCATCGATACCCAGGCCGCGGCCATAGGCATCCGCATGCACAAAGGCCAGGAATTTGACGAACTCGTGCTCGGCAGGCGTCAGCAGGCGCTCATCGCGTGCACCAAACGCGTCCTCGGCCTCGCGCAGATACGCCACGATCAGGCCGACGGCGTTGATGGTGCCCTCAGGCATCGAAGCGTGGCCGCCAATACCGTGGGCGAAAATCTGCGCATGCCCGTTATCAAGCGCCGTGATCTCCAGGCGGTCGACGTTCTCAACGGGCGCCGGCAGCTCATCGGCGGCAATCGCAAGCTCGCAGATGGACTGCGACGGAATGGCATTGCTCGCCTCGGAGCCGCACCACGACACGATGCGCCCGCCGTCGATCTTGGGGCTCACGAACGTCGCCCCAAACTGGCCCTTCTCGGCATTGCAGACCGGGAACTCGGCATCGGGCGTAAACAGAAAGTCGGGATTCGCGTAGTTCTCCAGATAATGGTGAACGTCGGACATGCCCACTTCCTCATCGCAGCCCAGCAGCGCGCGGAAGGTGTAGCGCGGAACGATGCCGTGCTTGAGCAGGTAGGCGCCGGCGTAGAGCGACAGCACGGCCGGACCCTTGTCGTCGATCACGCCGCGGCCGAGCAGCCAGCCCTCGCGACGCTCCATCGCAAACGGGTCGGTGTTCCAGCCGGGGCCGGCGGGAACCACGTCCACGTGGCAGATAGTCGCGAGCTGTTTGTCGCCGCGGCCCGGGATATCGGCGATTCCCACATAGCCCTCGTCATCGCTCGTCTGGTAGCCGAGCTTTTGCGCGATACCGAGCGCGCAATCGAGCGCATCACGGACCGGGCGGCCAAACGGCGCGCCGGGCTCCGCATCGGCAGAAACTGCCACGGACGGATAACTCACCAACTGCTCGATATCGGCGACGACATCCTCCCAGACCTCGTCGACATACTCGGTAACGCTCTGCTCCACCTGATTCATGGACGACCTCCTTACCAATGAGCGACGGGTACGCCCGTCCCTCACATTACGTCTATTAGATAGCGAAAAGTTTAGCAAGCTCGGCCACCGAGTGCACCACTGCATCGGCACCCGCCGCCTCGTGCTCGCCCGGCGCCGCCGCGCCCGAATAGATACCAATGCACGGCACGCCCATTGTGTGTGCGCCCTCCACATCGTTGAAGCGATCGCCGATCATCACGGCCTCGTCCGCGGTCGCACCCAGGGCCGCCAGGGCATCGCGGACCGAATCCGCCTTGGTCTCGCGCCCCTGCGGCGGATTCATGCCGACCACGGCCTCAAACTGGCAAATCCCCAGCTCATGCACCATATCGATGCACTTCGCCTCCATGCGAGACGTCGCGACCGCCATGCGATGCCCCTGCGCGGCAAGGCCATCGAGCAGCTCGGGGATTCCGTCGAACACGGGATACTCTTCAGGTCCCAGCTCATCAAAAAAGGCACGGTACTCGTCAGCCACCACAAGCGACTCCTCGCGGGAGAAGCCATAAAAGTCGTGAAAGCTCTTCCACAGGGGCGGCCCGATCATGCGGCGCAGGTCACCCATCTGCGCCTCCGAAAACCCGCGCGCGGCCAACGTCTTGCGCGTCGAGGTCATCACCGCCCGGCCCGTATCGGCCACCGTGCCGTCAAAATCGAACAGCA
>CABUWR010000041.1 GCA_902495265.1 uncultured Collinsella sp.
TCGAGGACGGCCGTCTTTCCGATATCGCTCCGACCATGCTCACCATGGCTGGTATTGAGCCTTCCGCCGAGATGACGGGCCGCGTGCTCGCCACCGAGGCCTAAGAGAAAACAAATACCGTTTTCTAGTAAGGGGGTTGTCCACAACCGGACAACCCCCTTTTTGGTATTTCTGCCATTTCCACCCCGTCCTTGAGTGGCAGGTAGGGGAGAGCGGGGGATTGTGGTACAGTACTGGAGTTTGAACTGTTCTATTAAGGAGCTTATCTATGGGTCCGTTCCAGATTCTTCTGTTTGTCGTTTGGGCTGTCTCTGCCGTGGCGCTGACGATTCTCGTCCTGATGCATTCCGGTAAGGGCACCGGCGTTTCGGATATGATCGCTAGCTCGCTGTATAACTCCAGCTCTGCCACGGGCGTCATGGAGCAGAACCTCGATCGCCTGACGGTAATTATGGCCGTTGTTTTTGCCGTGTGCGTCGTCCTGTGCATGTTCTTCTTCCCGCAGGGCATCGTCGGCTACTAAGCATCGGCGTATATACGTTTGCAATGGGTCTCGCAGGTGCGGGACCCTTTTTGTTTACATATTTGTAACAGAGTCAAAATATCCCCACATACTTCGCCCAACTAAAGAAATTCTCGACCGTTAACCGGAATTAGCCCCAAATCGTGCATAAAATGCGCTACTGTATTGCGAAACGTTGGTTCGTTGTGCATAACCAGCCATAGCAGCGGGCAGCGTTTTGATGGTTCGGATCGGATTGTCTCGACATGTGTCCGACTGAACATTTCTTTGTCCTATCTCATAAGGAGGATGGCATGGCTGATTCTATGTTCCACCAGCCCGTTATGGGTCGTCGCGCCTTTGTTGGCGGCACCCTCGCTGCGAGCTCCATGGCTTTTCTTGCCGCATGTGGCAAGAAGGGCGGCGACGCTTCCGGTTCTGAGTCCGGTTCGACGCTGAACTTCTACATCAACAACCCGGTCTGCATCGACCCCTACAATGTCCAGGAGGACCAGGGCACTCAGGTCGAGTACCAGCTCTTTGACGCTCTGACCTCTTATGACGCCGAGAAGGGCGAGATCGTTCCGCTGGCTTGCGAGTCCTTCGAGGCCAACGACGACGCCACCGAGTTCACCTTCAAGATCAAGAAGGCCAAGTTCCACAACGGTGACGACGTTACCTCTAAGTCCTTCAAGCTCGGTTGGGAGCGTCTGGTCAACACCAAGTCGGCCATCGCTACCGAGTATGGCCCTTCCGAGGTCTCCTATCACCTTTCCATGGTCGAGGGCTATGACGATCTGCTTGCCGGTAACGCCACCGAGCTCAGCGGTGTTACGTGCCCTGACGATGAGACCCTCGTCGTCAAGCTGTCTTCCGCTTACGCCGACTTCCCCTTCGTCGCCTCTCACCCGGCTCTGGCCCCGGTTCCCGAGTGCGCCGAGTCCGATGCCAAGAGCTTCTACCTTGCACCGGTCGGTAACGGCCCGTTCATGATGGACGGCAAGTGGGAGGATGGTCAGGAGATCAACCTCAAGAAGTTCGACGATTACTATGGCGACAAGGCCAAGATCGATGGCATCCACTTCCAGGTCATCAAGGACATGGAGACCGCTTACAAGGAGTTCCAGGCCGGTAACCTCGATGTCTGCGACGTTCCCGTTGCTCAGATCGACGCCGCCAAGAAGGATCGCGGCGTGTCCAAGGACGGCTACACCATGGGTGACGGCGAGCGCATGCTGCTCGGCTCCGAGCCTTCCACCTACTACCTGACCTGCAACAACACGGCCGAGCCGTTCAACAACGCTGACCTGCGTAGGGGTATCTCCCTGGCCATTAACCGTGAGGCCATCTGCAAGACCATCTTCAAGGGTACCCGTACCCCCGCCGACGGCATTGTTCCTCCGGGCATCGATGGCTACAAGGAGGGCGCATGGGAGTTCTGCGCCTACGACGTCGACAAGGCTAACGAGTACCTCGACAAGGTTGCTCCTGCCGGTGCCAACGGTGACCGTGGCATTAGCGTGACGCTGTCCTACAACCAGGACGGTGGCCACAAGGAGATCATGGAGTCCATCATCGGCGACCTTGCCAAGGTTGGCGTTACCGCTGTCTCCGATACCCCTGAGTGGTCTGCCCTGCTCGAGCAGTACCAGAACTTTAACTATCAGTTCGGTCGTCTGGGCTGGATTGCCGACTACCCGATCATGGACAACTTCCTGTATCCGCTGTTCCACTCCGACTCCCTCGGTGGCGACAACCGCTCCGGTTACAACAACCCCGAGTTTGACGCCAAGGTCAACGAGGCTCGCACCACGGTTGACGACGAAGAGCGCGTTGCTAAGATGCAGGAGGCCGACGCTATGGTCGCTGCCGACTGCCCGGTCATCCCGGTGATGTTCTACACGCACACCATCGCCGGCTCCGATCGCATCAAGCACCTCTATGTCGATCCGCAGAAGCACGCCGATCTGGGTACCGCTGAGCTCGCTTAAGAGTTTGCAGCTTCCGTGAGGGTCAAGTATTTACGTAGACCTCATGGGAAACATACAGTTCTCCCTAACCTGGGGTAAACTGGCTGATGGTAATTTTGGGATGCCGGTCTGGCGATCGGCATCCCATTTAGGTTAATCCCTAGATAGGGGAGTGGTATGGGTAAGTACATCGTTAAACGTGTGCTTCAGTTCATCCCGGTGTTTTTGGGCGTTACGCTGATTCTGTTCGCCCTCCAGAATATCGTGCCGGGAGATCCGATCAAGCTGATCGGTGGAGACAAGGCTCTGTCCCCCGAGGTGGAGCTTCAGCTTCGCGTTCGCTATCACCTGGTCCAGACGGACGAGGACGGCAACGCGATCCTTGACGAGAACGGCGACCCCGTTCAAACGTCGCTCGTGGACCGTTACTTGTATTACATGAACGGCCTGCTTCATGGCGATCTGGGCAATTCGTATCAGCGCAAGCTGCCGGTTACGGAAATTTTTGCCCAGAAGTATCCGTATACGGTCAAACTTGCCGCGTGCGCCATCGTGCTCGAGGCAATCATGGGTATCGGTGCGGGTATCATTTCGGCGGTAAAGCGTTATTCCTTCTGGGATATTTTGGTAACGCTCACCACGTCGATCCTCGTTGCGGTCCCGGCCTTCTGGCTCGGTATGTTGTTGCAGCTGTTCTTTGGCGTCATCCTCAAGGACGCCACGGGCGGTGCAATCTCCATGCCGATCTCGGGTGCCGGCGGTTCCAGCTCTCAGTATCAGGATTGGATGCACTATGTGCTTCCGACCATTACGCTGGCTTCGGTTTCGACCGCTTACGCTGCCCGCATTATGCGCTCGCAGCTGCTTGACGTCATGAACCAGGATTACATCCGTACGGCAAAGGCCAAGGGTCTCTCCAATCGTGCGATCATCATCAAGCATGCGCTTAAGAATGCACTCATCCCCGTCGTTACCTATATTGGTGTCGACTTTGGCGGCATGCTTTCGGGCGCCATCCTGACCGAGACGGTCTTTAACTGGCCCGGTATCGGCTATGAGGTCTATCGCGCCATTAGCATGCGTGACTGGCCCATCGTTATGGGCGGCGTTACGCTCATCGTTGTCGTCGTCATGGTGATCAACCTGCTCGTCGACATTAGCTATGCATTCCTCGACCCGCGCATCCGCCTTGGCGGTCCGTCGGATAAGGCCTAAGGGAGGTACGTCTCATGCAGGAAACTGATTCTCAGTCTCAGGAGCAGGCTACCGCCACCAAGGCCGCATCTGCTCCCGCGAAGTCCCGCACGCTGTGGGGCGACGCTTTTAAGCGTCTTCGTAAGAACAAGCTCGCCGTTATCGGTGTCTGCTGGATCATCATCGTCGTTGTGGTTGCCCTGACCGCAGATCTGTGGGCTAAGCCCTGGCTCGGTTCTCCGACGGCTTCCGACTCGACCACCATGGCCGAGACGTCGCTGCTGGCTCCGTGTGCAGAGCATCCGTTTGGCACCGACGCCCTTGGTCGTGACATTCTCGTCCGCGTTATCTACGGTGCGCGCGTTTCGCTGTCTGTCGGAATTATGGCCACCGCGATTTCCACGCTGATCGGTCTGGTCATGGGTGCTCTGGCCGGTTTCTACGGCGGCATCTGGGATACGATCATCATGCGCTGTGCGGACATCTTCCTGGCGTTCCCGTACGTGCTGTTCGTTGTCGCCATGATCGCCGTTATCGGCCGCGGTCTTCAGAACGTCTTTATCGCCATCGGTATTCTCGGCTGGCCTTCGATTGCGCGCGTCTTCCGCTCTGCGATCTTGACCGTCAAGGAAAACGACTATGTTGATGCTGCGCGCGCGATGGGTGCATCCGATGCTCGTATCGTCGTACGTCACATCTTCCCGAACTCCGTCGCCTCCATCGTGGTCTACGCGACCATGAACATTGGTGGCGCCATTCTGACCGAGTCCGCTCTGTCCTTCCTCGGCATGGGCGTTATTCCGCCTACGCCTTCGTGGGGCTCCATGATTCAGGACGGTCAGCAGTATCTGCTGACTGCTCCCTGGATGATGATCATGCCCGGTCTGGCAATTCTCTCGACGGTGCTCGCCTTCACCCTGCTGGGTGACGGTTTGCGCGACGCCCTCGACGTCAAGATGAAGGACGCATAAGGATGAAGAAGAACAAGAACTATGTGGACCTGAAGGACCAGCCGGTTCCCGAGGGCCAGCATCTGCTCGAGGTCGATGACCTTAAGATGTATTTCCACACCGAGGATGGCGTTGTTCGCGCTGTCGACGGTGTCTCCTACACGCTCGATCGCGGCGAGACCCTGGGCGTCGTCGGTGAGTCCGGCTCCGGTAAGTCCGTGACCGCCATGACCATCATGGGCCTCATCTCGATGCCTCCGGGAAAGATTGAGGGCGGCGACGTTCGCTATCGCGGTCGTTCTATCCTCGAAATGACCGAGGAAGAGATGCAGCACATTCGCGGTAACGATATCGCGATGATCTTCCAGGATCCTATGACCTCCTTGAACCCGGTCTATAAGATCGGCAAGCAGGTGGGCGAGGGTCTTCGTCTGCACCGTGGCTACTCCAAGCAGGAGGCGCTCAAGCGCGCTACCGAGCTTTTGGACCTCGTGGGTATCCCCGAGCCCGAGAAGCGCGTCAATGAGTATCCGCACCAGTTCTCTGGCGGTATGCGTCAGCGAGTCATGATTGCCATGGCTCTTGCCTGCGATCCCGATATTCTGATTGCCGACGAGCCCACGACGGCTCTGGACGTTACCATTCAGGCTCAGATTATCGAGCTCATGCAGGAAATGCAGGAGAAGAACGGCAACGCCATCATCATGATTACCCATGACCTGGGCGTCGTTGCCGATATGGCCGATAAGATCATGGTTATGTACGCCGGCCGTCCCGTCGAGTTCGGTACTGCTGAGGAAATCTTCTACGAGAGCCGCCACCCCTACACCTGGGGCCTTATCCGCTCCATCCCGGAGCAGGCCATCGAAGAGAAGAAGCCGCTTACGCCGATTCACGGCAACCCGCCTTCGCTCATGAACCTGCCTGAGGGCTGCGTCTTCTCTCCTCGTTGCCCCTATGCGACGGACAAGTGCCGCAAGCAGCGCCCCGAGCGCGTTGTCACCGAGTCTGGTCATTACTCTGCGTGCCACTACTCCGGTGACCCCGAGTTCCTCAAGAACGCTCCTGAGACGTCCCGTACGCGCAAGGATTCCAAGAAGGGAGGCGAGGCGTAATGGCAGATACCAACGAGCGTACTCCGCTGCTGAAGGTCGAGCACCTCTCTAAGGAGTTTCCCGCTGAGTCCGGCATGTTCGCCAAGCGCTTCTCCAAGCGTGTCGTCTCTGCAGTGAATGACATTTCGTTCGAGATTTATCCGGGCGAGACTTTTGGCCTGGTCGGCGAGTCTGGTTGCGGTAAGTCCACCACGGGCCGCACCATCATGCGCCTGACCAAGCCGACGGCAGGCAAAGTGTTCTTCCAGGGCAAAGACGTTGCCGAGATGAGCAAGCATGAGATCAAGGACATGCGTCGCGAGATGCAGTTTATCTTCCAGGATCCTTATGCTTCGCTGAATCCCCGTATGACCATCGGCGAGATCGTCTCCGAGCCCATGACCATTCACGGCGTGGGCACCAAGGAAGAGCGCATTGAGCGTGTCCGCGAGCTTCTCGACGTTGTCGGACTGAACCCCGAGCACATCAACCGTTATCCTCATGAGTTCTCCGGCGGTCAGCGTCAGCGTGTCGGCATTGCCCGCGCGTTCGCTCTGAAGCCCAAGCTGATCATCTGCGACGAGCCTGTCTCTGCACTTGACGTTTCCATTCAGGCCCAGGTTTTGAACCTGCTAAAGGAGCTTCAGGATAAGTTCGGTACGGCTTATCTCTTCATTGCTCACGACCTCTCTGTCGTACAGCATATCTCCGACCGTGTTGCCGTTATGTATCTGGGTAAGATGGTCGAGGTTTCGGACTGGAAGACGCTCTACAGCGAGCCTCACCATCCGTACACGCAGTCGCTGCTGTCTGCCGTGCCGGTGCCCGATCCTGATATCCAGAAGACCCGCAAGCGTATCATCCTCGCCGGCGATCCGCCGTCGCCGCTGGATCCGCCGACCGGCTGCCGTTTCCACACGCGCTGCCCGATCGCGCAGGGCATCTGCTCCGAGAAGCTTCCCGAGTTTAAGGAAGTTGCCCCGGGCCACTGCTGCGCGTGCCACTTCGCGGAGCCGTTCCCGATCAAGGAATCGCACATCGACCTGTAGTCGGTTGTCTGTCCGGGCCCGTGCTGGACTTAGTTTTCAGAACGTCCTCGACCATGGAAACCCCCTTATCCTGCTCCTTCGGAGCTGCGGATAAGGGGGTTTCCTGGTCTGCGGAATGTTCTGAAAACTAAGTCCAGCACGGGCCCTGCGGTAACTCGGCAGGGGGAGTGCGATTCCCTGATCGCTCACTTAGTTTAATAAGAAATTGAGCGAGGCCGGAGCTTTAGCTCCGGCCTCCCCATATAAGGGCTCGGCAAAGCCGAGCCACCAAATTTGCATCAGCCCTCAGAACATGTTTGAGAACTGTGCCTGAAGTACGTATTTGCAGGCCCCGTATCGGTGTTGCCTCCCGGCGCATTCCGCAGGGGGAGCGATATTTCGCAGCACGAAGTGCGTAGCAAAATATCGCTCATGCCCGAGGACGCGCCGGGAGGCAACACCGATACGGGGCCGGACATATAGATCTACCTGCGCATTTACAAATTCGTAAACTTTTTTCTAAAAAGTGCTTGCACAGTTCTCGAATCATAGGTTATTATCTTCCTCGTTGAACGCGCGGGTCCAACAAAACGAACTGCGAATCAACAACATAGCATGTCGGAGTGGCGGAATTGGCAGACGCGCTAGCTTGAGGTGCTAGTGACCGCTTTTTGGTCATGCGGGTTCAAGTCCCGCCTCCGACACCATCGCATTTGAGAAGCCTCTTCGGAGGCTTTTTTGTTACCGATAGACGGTGAGGTCCACGATGGAAACGCTTGAGCGCAACGAGTGGGCAGACGTTGCCCAACTGGTCGAGATCACGAGCGATGCTGTCATCATCTGTGAGCTCGACGGAACCATTCTGCATGTGAATAATCGTTTGCTCGACCTGATGTGCGAGGAACGCGCTGACGTCATCAGCGGTGATGTCAAAGACGTTCTGTACTCGTCTGCCTTTGAGCGCGCGACCGAACATCGCCTGCCGTTTGAGACCGATGGCTCCGAGAGCGAGCTGATGCTCAAGCTGAGCGACGGGTCTTTTATTCCCGTCTTGGTTCGCGCGGGTTCCGTTACGCCTCCGCGTATCTTTGGACGTCGTGCACCGCGTGTCCTGGTGGCGCTTCACAGCATCGAAGAGCAGTATTCCCACGATCGTCAGCTCAAACGTGCGCTATCGGAGCTTAGGGTGGCGAATAAACGCCTTTCGGGTACCCTTTCAGTCATTATGAGTACCGTGGGCTCCGATGAGCTCCCCAGCTTGCTCGATACCGTTTTGAATCAGCTCGTTGGAACGCTCGATGCCTCCGGTGCGGCTATCTATTTTTCCGAGAGCGGCGGCTTTAAGCTCCGCGGTGTTTCTAAGGAGCTTGAGGACAGCTATCTGCCCGAGTTTATGCCGTACGGCGCGGGCATTCCGACCTACGTACTTCGCGAGTCGCGTGCCTGTCGCCTGTCGATCCAGCAGGACCTTGAGGGCGACCGGGTTGCTTCGGGTATGTTCATGGATTTGGACAATCGTTCCAAGCACTTGCTGCGCGTGCAGGATATGCCCCCGTATCGCAGCGAGATCTGTCTTCCTGTGTTTTACGGCACGCAGGTCCTTGGCGTGTTGGAAGTTGGCTGGAAACGCTCCCAGGCGCCACTTGCCTATGACGTGAACGTGCTCGAGGTCATCTGCGATTACCTGTCTATTCAGCTGGTCGGCATGGCGTCGAGCTTACGTTCGCGCCGCACGGCGGAGCTCGGCCGCTCGCTCAATTTGCTGCGCGACGAACTGTTTACCTATCTCGATGATCCCGTTGCCGCCTCGCGAGCGGTGTCGACGGAAATCTGCACGGTGCTCAATTGTCATTTCTGCCCCGTGGAGTATGATGCGGGCCTCGAAACCTATGTCATCGATTTTGAGGGCGGCAGTCGTGTGCCGTTGCCGGGCGATCCGGAGTCGCTCTTCTTTTCCACCACCGCACCAGCTGCGCGTTTGGGGGTCGCTTCCGATGGTTTTGAGCCGTCGGTGCTGGGCGGTGCGA
>CABUWR010000042.1 GCA_902495265.1 uncultured Collinsella sp.
ATTGAAGCAGGCCGAGTCCTCTGCCTTAAAGCTGGGCTCAAAGAAGCCGTACTCGAGCGCGATGCCATTGACGGCGGTCTTTTGTACGGCATTGCTCCAGCCCTTGAGCGCGGGGCAGATGTCGCCGCGACAGGTATCGAAGACCAGGCCGCAGGTGGGGTCGTCGCCGTCGTTGCCGGGAAGAGTCGCGAGCTGCGTGATGCGCAGCTGGTCATCGAGCATGCGCGAGCCCAGGACGCCGCCTTCGATCTTTTTGGTCAGGCGCTGCTCGGCAACCTCGAGTGCCACGTGGGTGCCCACGGCGAGCTTGCGGCCGTCCTCGTCACACGGATACGCGGCGAGAACGTCGATGTAACCCACGGAGGGCGCGGCATGGTCGGCGCCGTGCTCCTTGCGCATCAGGACCTCGCCCGTGCGCTCGTGACGCTCTACATATATATGGAAAGTGTTCGCATCGACATCGTTGGCGCGCACGGTGCAGGGCAGGTCGAGAACGACCTTGCTGATCCAGGGGCCAAAGTCGCCCAAGGTGGTGACGGTTGCGTAGGTACACGATTTGAGTTCCATGAGCTGCCTCCTTTGTGCCGCAAATACTAAACAATCGCGGCAATACAATCTAAACATGTTTAGTGTAAAGCAGAATTAGAGAATAAGCAGATGAACTCGGTAAACGGTCAAATCAAACGCTCAATGAACTACTAAACACTCGTTTACTACTATCTAGCAGGGCTTTTGTTGATGAGTCAACAAGGAATTTGGGTGACAGATTATATAAAATCCCACGTAGACGGCCATTTATAAATAAACGGCACTATATGTAATGCCTTGGCATTCAATTACGTTCACCCCCGATTTCCTACCGTTCACCGGACTGCAAACGGCAAAACTGCCACAAATTCAACGCTGCGTGTAAACTAAGCGCTGTAAACGTTCAGTAAACAGATTGTTTACGACAGCGTATCCAAGGGTTCGGTAACCGTAAGGGGTTATAGTCACCGGGCCAAAGGCGTGCCTGCGCCCAAGCGATTAGGCACACGATGATATGGGGAGGGGTCCCATGGCAGTAGATAACAAGCAGATTGCCACCGATGTCCTCGAGCTCGTGGGCGGTGCGGAAAATGTCACCGTCGCCACCAACTGCATGACGCGCCTGCGTCTGACGCTCAAGGACAACAACAAGGCCGACGTGGAGAAGATCAAGAAGGTCAAGGGTGTTCTGGGCTGCCAGTTCGCCGGCAGCCAGCTCCAGGTCATCATCGGCCAGAACGTGCCCAAGGTGCTCGCCGAGTTCGTCGCCATGTCCGGCGTCAAGCAGGGTGCCGCGGTCGACGAGAACCTCGATGCTCCCAAGGAGAAGTTCGAGCTCAAGAACCTGCCCAACATCATCCTCGACTATCTGTCGGGCTCCATGACCCAGCTGATTCCGCTGCTCATGGCCGGCGGTCTGTTCCGCACTATCGCCGCGGTCCTCGGTCCCACCATGCTCGGCGTTATCTCCGATACCGATCCGACCTATACGTTCCTCTACACCACCCTGTACGAGGCCACGTTTACCTTTATCCCCATCTACCTGGGCTATGCCGCCGCTAAGAAACTCGGCGCCACCCCGGTGCTCGGCATGCTCCTCGGCGGCGCCCTCATGGCCCCGTCTGTCGTGAGCGTCGCTACCCAGGAGGGCGGCGGAATCATTTCCGTCTACGGCATCCAGATCGCTGCTGCCAACTACCAGCAGTCCGTCCTGCCGATCATCCTTTCGGTGCCGGTCCTCTACTTCATCGAGAAGTTCTTTAAGAAGGTCATGCCCGACGTGCTGTCCACGGTCTTCACGCCGTTCTGCACCATAATTGTCACGATCCCCATCGCCTTCATCGTCCTTGCCCCGATCGGCAACGAGCTCGGCAACCTCATCGCCAACGCCCTCTTTGGCCTTGCCGACCTTGGCGGTATCGGTATCCTGATCGTCATGGCCATCCTCGGCGCCTTCTGGCAGCTCTTCGTGGTCTGCGGCATGCACATGCCCGTCATCCTGCTCGCTCAGGTTCAGATCATCGCCGCCGGCTACGATCCCTTCGTCTTCGTTTCCACCAACTGCGCTATGGCCGCCGTCTGGGGCTGCGCCTTCGGTGCCTTCCTCAAGATGAAGAACCCCGACGAGAAGGGTCTTGCCCTGGGTTACGTCATCTCCGCCATCGCCGGCGGAGTCACCGAGCCCGCGCTCTTCGGTATCCTCATGCGCTTCCGTCGCACCATGCTCGGTATGTTCATCGGCGGTGCCATCGGCGCTGTGTTCTCCGGCCTCATGGGTGTTACCTACTACCTGGCCGGCGGTGCCTCCAACTTCCTGGTCTTCACTAACTACCTGCAGGGTGGCCAGATGAACACCGTCTGGGCTATCGTCGGTATGGCAATCTCCTTTGTCATCGCAGCTGCCGTCGTCTTTGCCACTGGCTTCTCCAAGGAGGAGCTCGCCGAGATGGAGGCCTAAGGCCAAGCCATTCGGTCGTCTATGACCTTACCTACACGACAGGGCCCCGTCAGGCGCAAGCCCGGCGGGGCCCTTCTTACAAGGTAGACTGATTGGGATGGGAGGTGCCCGACCACAAGGGCTTGCTAAACGACGGAGGCTTTCGCGCGGGGTTACCGCGAAAGAATCTGCCGGTTCGCAACTCCTTTATCAAACGAAAGGACATGCAGATGAGTTTGGGAAAGCTGACCGTTAACGGTCGTCAGGACGGCTTTTTGTGCGATGGCAAACCGTTCTTTTGGTTTGCCGATACGTGCTGGAGCGCGTTTACGAGCATTACCGAGGCCGATTGGGACTACTATCTGACCCGTCGCGCCGAGCAGGGCATGAACGTGCTGCAGATCAACACGCTGCCGCAGTGGGATCGCTGCTGCCCCGATCTGGGCATTTGGCCCTACGCCAGCGAGGATGGCGTGCACTTTGATTGGTCCCGCCCCAACCAGGCGTACTGGGATCGTGCTGCCGCCATGTGCCGCGCTGCCGTCGAGCACGGCATTCGTCCGGCGCTCGTACTTATGTGGTGCAACTACGTGCCTGGTACCTGGGGCGCCAAGATTGCCGAGCATTGCGGTGCTGAGGTTATGCCGCGCGAGGAGGTCCGTGCCCACGTTGCCCGCGTCGTCGAGAACCTGGGCGAGTTCGACCCCGTCTACGTGGTGACGGGCGATACCGACTTTACCAGCGACGAGGCAATCGCCTATTACGAGGATGCCCTCGACGAGGTCATCAAGCGCGCGCCCGAGGCGTTGCGCACCATGCATATCAACCGCGGCAACCGCACCATTCCGTCACAGTACCTGGAGCGCCTGGACTTTTACATGTTCCAGCCCGGTCACAACTACGAGGGCCAGCCCGAGGCCTGGCGCCTGCCGCAGGACTTTATCGCCAACTATCCCAAAAAGCCGATGGTCAACTCCGAGCCCTGTTACGAGCAGATGGGTGCGTCGCGCAACGTGTACTGGCGCTTCACCGCACAGGACTGCCGCGCGAGCGTGTGGTCGTCGATTCTTGCCGGTGCGAGCGCCGGCGTGACCTATGGCGCGCACGGTGTTTGGAACTGGCAGACCAGCAAGAGCCAGGGCTCGGTGCTGGGCGAGGGCTTCGACATGCCGTTCCGCTGGCAGGAGTGCCTGCAATTTGCGGGCGTTTGGGACTTTGGCGCGATCGAGCACGTGCTTGCCGGTCTGGGTGCTACGGCTGGCGACGACGCACTTGCCGTGGCCCCCGCGCAGGAGCTTCTCGATGATGCACGCGAGGCCATTCGCGTGGCGCGCGTTGGCGATCGCGTCGTCACCTACCTGCCGCGCACCACGGCGCTCAAGTTTAAGCTCGACGGTACGCGCGGCTGGACGGCGACGGTCCTCGACATGGAGGACAAGCGCATCGCCAAGCTGCCCGTTCGCGACAACGGTGACGGCACCGTGCGCGTGGCTCAGCATCCCTTTGAGCACGACGCGCTGGTGATCCTGACGCCCGGGCGCTAACGGCTCTTCTCCAACATTTACAATCCAGTCCCTTTCATTCCGCCGCACTCATTGGGGACACTCATTGGGGACAGACTTAAATGAGTGGTCATTGGGGACGTTCTTTGGGAGGGCAGTTTGCGTGGCGGTTATGTGGCCCACGGTGAGACCTACGTCGGCGATATGTTGCTTCGTCTGACCAAAGTAGAGGCGTAAAACAGAGAGATAATTGGCTCCGGACGCGATTTGCTGCATGACCAACATAAGGGGGCAGCCCTTGTGGTGGTTGCGGCGATGCGCGTCCGGGGCTATGGCGTGTGAGGAGCGAATATGCAGGAGTTCTTTGGAATCGATGTGGGCGGTACGGCCGTTAAATGGGCCGTGCTGGGCGAGGATTTTTCCATCCGCGAGCGCGGGAGTCAGCCGACGGGCTTTACCACGGCTGAGGAGACGGTTTCGGCGCTGATCGGGCTCGTCGAGCCGTACCGTGAGCGCGTGAGCGCCGTAGGCGTGAGCGCACCCGGCGGTATCTACGAGGGAGATGTCACGGGGACGATCCATCGCGGCGGTGCGCTCACGTTTATGGACGGCTGCCCGCTGGGAAAGCTCATGTGCGAGGCGCTGGGGGTGCCGGTTGCCGTCAATAACGACGGTAAGTGCTGTGCACTCGGTGAGTATGCGGCTGGCGCCCTGCGCGGGACGCGTTTTGGCGTGGTGCTCGCTATCGGCACGGGCATCGGCGGCGGTATCGTCATCGACGGCAAGGTCCTGCGCGGCGCGCACTGCTTTGCAGGCGAGTTCAGCTTCTTGCGCAACGATGTCACGACTGCCGCGAACATGGGAAACTCCTTTGCCGATTCGGGCGGTTGGCGTGCGCTCCGCGATGCTGCCGTTGCCGAGAAGGGCCTGCCTGCGGATTCTCCGGTAGACGGCCGCCGCGTCTTTGAGTGGATCGCGGATGGCGACAAGGCGGCGCAGCGCGCGCTCGACCGCTACGCTCGTGCCTTTGACGGACAGCTCATCAACCTGCAGGCCGTGCTCGATCCCGAGGTCTTTGTGATCGCAGGCGGCATCTCGTGCCATCCCGAGCTCATCGATGCCCTGCGTGCGCAGATGCCGCTGGCCCTCGCGAGTTACGAAGGGACCCTTGCTGGCATTCCTGTGCCGCAGATAAGGGTGGCCGAGCTCGGCAACGACGCCAACCTTTACGGTGCTGTCCAGGAGGCCATGCGCCTGGTGTAGCGTGAGCCAAACGAGGCTGTCAAAAAAAAGATAAAGGCCGGCGTTAACCCCATTGTTCGGAAAACCATTGATCCCGAAAAGCCTTTACAGAATGCCGTGGCCTCAAAGCGCGCCCGCATCGATGCTTCGCCTGCGCTAAACTGGAAGGCACGTACGCGATTACGAGAGGAGCCCGCATGGAGGCTTACAAGCAAGAGTTCATCAAGTTTATGGTCGAGTCCGACGTCCTTAAGTTCGGCAGCTTTACGCTCAAGAGCGGCCGTCAGTCCCCGTTCTTTATGAACGCCGGTGCTTACGTGACGGGCTATCAGCTCAAGAAGCTGGGCGAGTATTACGCCCAGGCCATCCACGATAACTTTGGCGACGACTTTGACGTGCTGTTTGGGCCGGCCTACAAGGGCATTCCCCTGGCCGTCGTGACCGCGATTGCCTACCACGAGCTGTACGGCAAGGAGGTCAAGTACTGCTGCGACCGCAAGGAGGCCAAGGATCACGGCGCCGACAAGGGCAACCTGCTGGGCTACGAGCCCCAGGACGGCGACCGCGTGGTCATGGTCGAGGATGTCACCACCAGCGGCAAGTCCATCGACGAGACCTATCCCAAGGTCAAGGCTGCTGCCGATGTCGAGATCAAGGGCCTTATCGTTTCCCTCAACCGCATGGAGGTCGGCAAGGGTGGCGTGACCACCGCTCAGAAGGAGATCGAGGCCAAGTACGGTTTCCCCGTCGCGAGCATCGTCTCCATGGCCGAGGTCGTCGAGACCCTCTACAACCACGAGATCGACGGCAAGGTCGTCATCGATGACGAGCTCAAGGCCGCCATCGACGCCTACTACGAGCAGTACGGAGCTCGTTAGTTACGGCGTTTTACCAAACGCCGTAACCGGCCGACGCTGCGCGCCGCCCAGGGCGACAATTTGTCATTCAAAAGGCGAGGCATGACCAGAAGGTCAATGCCTCGCCTTTTTCATGCCAACTTGTTCGCTCTGGACGTCGCTCGCTGTCCGTTCTCTACCTGCGGCGTTGTCTTGCTCCGGATGGGTAGTCGTTGGGGGCGTTCTTAAACGACTAGTCGTTGGGGACGTTCTTGTTTGACTAGTCGTTTAAGAACGTCCCCAATGACTACTCACTTGAGCCCGGGCAGGCGGGTGTAGGGGAATGAGCGCTCTAGGAATTCGGAGCAGCGGGCGTAATCTTTGGCGAAGTAGCTGCTGTAGAGCGAATCGAGCACGTATTGCACGGCGATGTGGCTTGCGAACTGCGTGATGCGATGCGTCATGCTCTCGTGGTCACTCACCGTAAGGTAGGCGGCAAAGCCAGGGTGAATGCGCGCGCAATAAGGCGTGCCGATGACGATGACCGGGACATGCCGGCTGCTGAGGATCGGCAAGATGTCCTTGAGGTTGGGGGCAAGGCCGCTGTAGGAGATGACGATTGCCGCATGGTCGGGACCCGAGGCGAGCGCCGTTCGCACCTGGGCCTCGCCACCGTTGTGGCACGTCGCGCTTTTACCGGCGGAGAGCAGGCGATCGCGGAACATTCCCGCTGGATAGAGGTTGTGCGAGCCCGTGTAGATGTCGACCTGTCGGGCGTTCGCGATGAGCTTGGCGGCGTGGTCGAGCTGCGCGGGGTCGAGCAGCTCCTGCGTCTCGGCCAGCGTGGTCTGGTAGAGTCCCTCCATGCGCTCCATAACCTGCGCAGGGGTGGACGTGGCGTCGAAGGGAAAGTTGATGTCCACGTCGCGTCGGTTGCTCGATTCGGTTGCCAGGCGGATGAGCTCGACCTTGAGGTCCTTAAAGCCCTCGAGGCCGAGCTTTTTGCAAAAACGGTGGACGCTCGCGACCGAAACATTGGTGCGGGCGGCGAATTCCTTGATGGAGAGTCCGCGGACGTCTTCGCCCATGGCAAGGGCCGAGATGCCGAGCTGTTGCTCGGTAGGGGTAAGGCCCTGTGCCTCGGAAATCTTGCGTTTGATATCCATACGAACTCCTACACTCAACAAACCTGCCAAAAAAGGACAGGTTTATTTTGGCACGTTTCGGTCGGTATCAGGAAGTATCAGGGACGGGGCGGCGTCGGTCCGTGGGCGCGAAAAGAAGTGTCGGGTTTGGCACCCCTGCCCCTGCCTGCCGCGCGCGTGGGCGATACTCAGCTTATCGACCCGCGATGCAAAGGAGATGCTCATGGCAAACATCAAGTTCCCCGAGGGCTTCTATTGGGGTGGCGCCACCGCCGCCAACCAGTTTGAGGGCGCTTGGAACGTGGACGGCCGCGGTCCTTCCGTCGACGACCACTTCCTGGGCGGCAGCTACAAGGAGCCGCGCCAGATCACGATCGACATCGACCCCGATCGTTTCTACCCCAACCATGACGGCATCGATTTCTACCATCACTATGAGGAGGACATCGCGCTGTTCGCCGAGATGGGCTTCAACATGTTCCGCATGTCCATCTCCTGGAGCCGTATCTTCCCCAACGGCGACGATGCTGAGCCCAACGAGGCCGGCCTCGCCTTCTACGACCGCGTCTTCGACTGCCTGCGCGCCCACAACATCGAGCCGCTCGTGACCCTCTCGCACTACGAGATGCCCTATCACCTGGTCGAGAAGTACAACGGCTGGGCGAGCCGCGAGCTCATCGGCTTCTTTGAGAAGTACTGCCAGACCGTCTTCGACCGTTACCAGGACAAGGTCAAGTTCTGGCTCACCTTCAACGAGATCAACTGCGGTACTCAGGACATGGGCAACCTCTTTGAGACCAGCATGATTCAGGGCTTCGAGGGCCCGGCTTCGGCGGTTCACACCACGCCGCAGGCCCGTATGCAGGCGCTGCATCACCAGTTTGTCGCCAGCGGTCGCGTCGTGCGCTATGCCCACGAGCACTACCCGCAGTTTAAGATGGGCAACATGGACTGCTTTATCCTTTCCTATGCCGCCACGTGCGATCCGGCCGACGTGTTCGCCACGCAGCAGGAGATGAACGCCATGAACTGGTACTGCTCCGACGTGCAGGTGCGCGGCAAGTACCCGTTCTATGCCAAGCGCTTCTGGGCCGAGAATGATGTTGAGCTCGTGATGGAGGGCGGCGACCTGCAGGATATCGCCGACGGCAAGGTCGACTTCTATTCCTTTAGCTATTACATGTCCGGCACCGTGGGCACCCACAAGGACCACGAGATGACCGAGGGCAACATGACCTTTGGCGGAAAGAATCCCTATCTGGAGTCCACCGACTGGGGCTGGCAGATCGACCCGCTGGGCCTGCGCATCGCCCTCAACGAGATTTATGCTCGCTACGAGATTCCGCTGATGGTGGTCGAGAACGGCATGGGCGCTTACGACGAGGTCGAGGAGGACGGCTCCATCCATGACCCGTACCGCATCGCCTACCTGCGCAGCCACATCAAAGCCATGGGCGAGGCAATCGCCGACGGCGTCGACCTGATCGCCTACACCTCGTGGGGCCCCATCGACCTGGTGTCCGCCG
>CABUWR010000043.1 GCA_902495265.1 uncultured Collinsella sp.
AAAGCCTGGGCCTGGAACAGCCCGGTCTGGACGTGCTCGCGCAGGCGGCCTATAAGCTGCTCGGTCTGCAGTCGTTCTTTACGGCCGGCGAGATGGAGGTCAAGGCCTGGACGGTTCGCCAGGGCGCGACTGCCCCGCAGGCTGCCGGCGTCATCCACACCGACTTTGAGCGCGGCTTTATTAAGGCCGAGGTCATTGGCTATGACGACTACATCGAGCTCGGCGGCGAGCAGGGCGCCAAGGCCGCCGGCAAGCTGCGTATTGAGGGCAAGGACTATGTCATGGCCGATGGCGACGTCGTGCACTTCCGCTTTAACGTGTAAGGACGACGCATATGTTTAAATATGGCAAAAAAGCTGGCTACATGGGTATTGCGCTGCTCGTACTTGCGGTGATTCCGTTGGTGGTCGCAGCGTTTGTGATTCCCAACATTGGCCCCGAGGTGGCAACGAAGTTTAACGCTGCTGGCGAAGTGACGCGCTGGGGCAAGAGCTACGAGTTGCTGGCGCTGCCGGTGCTCAACCTGCTGCTGAGCGTGGCGACGTACTTTACGGCGGGACGCCAGGCTAAAAACAATGATGACTCCGCCGCCATGGCGCGCATCGTGTGCGAGCGCTACCTGCGCAACGGCTGCATCACGGGCGTGTTCCTCAACGTGATCAACGTTTACTTTATGTACTCGGCGATTACTGGAACGGGCTTTGGCTTTGGTTTCTAGCTTGTCCTTTTAGGCAACGAGCCTGCACGCATATTCAATGGCTGCTGCGAGGCCGCCGCTCGATCGTGGTTTAAAGACCATGTCGGCGGCGGCCTCGTTTTCGTATCCGGCGCCGCGAAGGGCGAGTGCGGTACCGGCTTCCAGGAGAAGGGGCAGACCGCGTTGGCTGGTTGCGATTACGGCAGTCTGATTGAGCGAGCAGCTGTGCGCTTGGCATTGGATGGCAAGTTCACCTTGCGCCGGGCAAGGGACCAGAACGGCGGCGACGCGACTTGATAGCAATGCAAATGCTGTGCGCTCATCGGGCGAAAGGCATTCTGCTTCAACGACGACGAGCTTGGGCGGTGCGCTGTTTGTGCGAAGCGTGGCTCGGTACATGCGGACCGAAGATCCCGACATAGAAAACTCCTGTGTATTCGGCAAAACGTAAACTATAGTTTACGTTTATGTTCGGCTCCATTTCAAACTCGGCTGCATGGACGAACGTGCGAAACAGATTCTTGGCAGGCGGGTCGAAGAGACACGCAGGGACCTTGGTATCTCCAAGGTTGATTTTTGTGTGGCGACAGGAATCAGCCGACCCTACCTCGACCGAATCGAAGATGGGACGGCAAATTTCACGCTCAAGGTTCTATTTAAGATCGCGCCCGCACTCGGTATGACGGTGTCAGAGCTTCTCGAGGGTATCGAATAGGGCGTTCCCCGCTGCTAATTGACGCTCTTTGGGCGGGTCCCCCTGGTTGCGATGTGCAAAATCGCGAGTATTCAGCACCTGTTCAGCCGTAGATGGTAGCTCGAGCGGCTGGCTTTGCCTTTTTTACAGTAGTTAATCCACACGCTTAATAAAAACGTGGAATAAATATTTACTAGACGGCCTCTTCGCCCTAAAAGTTCGTCTAACAGTCGGCCGATTCTATGCCTCCGGCGGAGAAATTGCAGAATACTCCGATTTTTGCACGGCCCGAGGGGGACCACCTGTCGTTTGAGGCTGCGATAAGTGGAACTGCCTTAGGGATTACGCCATCGGGATGCGGTCGTGGTTGACTTGGCTGTAGAACAGGCGCTGGATCTCGGCGGCATCACGTGACTGGCCGAGTGCCCACATGGTCTTGGCCACGAGCGTCTCGGTGGTCATGTCGTCGCCGCGCAGAATACCCGGATGATCGGCGTAAGCACGGCCGACCTCATAAACGCCCAGATCGAGGCCCTCTTCGGGGACCTGCGTGGTCATAACGACAGTGCGGCCCGAATCGACCCAGCGGAAAATAGCCTCTTGGAACGACTCGCCTGACTCACCAAACTCGGGGATACCGCCAATGCCAAAGGTCTCCAAAATCACGGCGTCGTAGCTATCGGCAAGGGCGTCGAGGATGCCCGGGTTCACGCCGGGCGTGAGCTTAAGGACAAACACGTGCGGGTCGATGCTGTCGTAGAAACGAACTGGGCTCTCATTCTGATGCGTGCCGTGAAGCCCATTGCGCACGATGCGGTCATTGCGGATGTAGGCAATGGGCGGGTAGTTGACGCTAATGAACGCGTTAAAGCTCATGGTGCGCTGTTTGCGGGCGCGCGTGCCGGCAATGGCGACGCCGCCAAACACAATCGACACATCGTGCGAATGCTCGTCGAGCGCATAGAGCAGGCTCTGGTACAGATTGAGCTTGGCATCGGTAAAGGGGTTGCCCATGGGCTTTTGCGAGCCGGTGAGCACGATGGGCTTGGGGCTGTCCTGAATCAGATAGGAAAGCGCCGCCGCGGTGTAGCTCATGGTATCGGTGCCGTGCAGAATTACGAAGCCGTCATGGTCGGCATAACCCTCGACGATGACGTCGCGGATCCGCATCCAGTCGCTTGGGCGCATATTGGTGCTGTCGATGTTCATGGGCTGCACGACGTCGAGCTCGCAGAGGCCCGAGATCTCGGGGACGCTCTGGGCGAGCTCCTCACCGGTCAGGGCGGGGGAGAGGCCGTTGCCGTCCTCGGTCGATGCGATGGTGCCGCCCGTGGCGATGAGAAGGATGCGCTTCATGCTGGTATTCCTATCGTATTTGCCGCCGCAAGGGCGGAGTCGTTCGGCAGTATTGTGGCACAGGGCGTCCAATGTTCAAACGTATTACATCGTCTGTAACGTTTGGTAACACTTCAATCGCCGTCAAATAGGGGCCAGGTCGTGCGTTTGCCGTGCGCTGATGGCTGCGAGGGGCGAGAAACCCCATATAACGTGTACACTATGAAAGTTATTTTTGTTCATTCACGCGGGTGGGCACCGGCTCCCCGCCAACAAGAGGGGGAAACCATGGATCAAAAGGCTTCCGCAAAGGTCCTCGTACTCGACTTTGGTGCGCAGTACGGTCAGCTCATTGCCCGTCGCGTCCGCGACCTCAACGTGTATTCCGAGATTGTCCCCTGCGACATCTCGGCCGACGAGATTCGCGAGATGAACGCCTCTGCGCTCATCCTTTCCGGCGGTCCGGCTTCCGTGTATGCCGAGGACGCTCCGTCTATAGATCCCGCCATCTTTGACCTGGGCCTTCCCGTCCTGGGCTTTTGCTACGGCCATCAGATCACGGCCGTGACGCTCGGCGGCAAGGTCGGCCACTCCGAGGTGGGCGAGTACGGCCGCGCAACCATTACGCGCACGGCCGGCGCCAAGCTCTTTAACTCCACGCCCATGGAGCAGACCGTGTGGATGAGCCACCGCGACGCCGTTTCCGAGGTGCCCGAGGGCTTTACCGTTACCGCCAGCACTGACGTGTGCCCGGTTGCCGCCATGGAGTGCCCCGAGCGCAAGATCTTCACCACGCAGTTTCACCCCGAGGTCAAGCATTCCGAGTATGGTCAGCAGCTGCTGAGCAACTTCCTGTTTGAGATCTGCGGCCTGGAGCCCAACTGGAGCATGGACAACCTGGTCGAGACCATGACGGCCGAGTTCCGCGAGAAGGTCGGCAACGACCGCGTGATTTTGGCCCTGTCCGGCGGCGTCGACTCCTCCGTCGTGGCTGCTCTGGGTGCTCGTGCCGTGGGCAAGCAGATGACCTGCGTGTTCATCAACCACGGTCTGCTGCGCAAGGGCGAGCCCGAGCAGGTGGAGGAGGTCTTCACCAAGCAGTTTGACGTCGACTTTATCCACGTCCACGCCGAGGACCGCTACGCCGAGCTTCTGGCCGGCGTGACCGAGCCCGAGGAGAAGCGCCGCATCATCGGCACGCAGTTCTGGAAAGAGTTCTTCGCCGTGGCGCAGCAGCTCGAGACCGATGGCAAGCCGGTCAAGTACCTGGCTCAGGGCACCATCTACCCCGACATCATCGAGTCCGGCGCTCGCAAGACGGGCGGCAAGACGGCCACCATCAAGAGCCACCACAACCTGATCCCGTTCCCCGAGGGCGTGCACTTCGACCTCATCGAGCCGCTCGATCACTTCTTTAAGGACGAGGTCCGCGCGCTTGGTCTGGCACTGGGCCTGCCGGGTCACATCGTGTTCCGTCAGCCTTTCCCGGGCCCGGGTCTGGCCATCCGCATCATCGGCGCGGTCGACAAGGAGAAGCTCGAGATCCTCAAGAACGCCGACGCCATCGTGCGCGAGGAGCTCGACGCCTACAACCAGCGTCTGTTTGAGCAGACCGGCGAGCGCAACTCCGAGCACAGCTGCTGGCAGTATTTCGCGGTCCTGCCCGACATTAAGTCCGTCGGTGTTATGGGCGACGAGCGCACCTATCAGCGCCCGATCATCCTGCGCGCCGTCGAGTCCAGCGATGCCATGACCGCCGACTGGGCCAAGCTGCCCTACGACGTGCTGGCCCGCATCTCCGGCCGCATCGTCGCCGAGGTTCCCGGCGCCAACCGCGTGTGCTACGACATCACGTCCAAGCCGCCCGCGACCATCGAGTGGGAGTAAACGATATTCGTTGATTTCAAGCCTCTGACCTGCGAAAACAGGTCGGGGGCTTCTTATTTTGCAACCTCTGTGCAACCTTTGCGGTTTCGCGCCCCGTGAACAGGGGACGTAGCACTGTTCACGTCTGGGCCCATGTCGGCACCGATCAATGCCCGCGCTGCTTCTGCTTGCGCTTCAGCTTCCGCTGCTCGAAGCACGTCGCCCGGGATTCCTCGCCAGAGGAGAACTGACCGTTCCTTGCGAAACCGCGAGACCAGCTATATCCGCTTGTTGCGGGCTTGCTTGAGCCAGTTCCTCTTGAAAGAGCCTATACCTCCGAAGAACTTGTTGTACGTCTCACCGTTCTCCTTGGCCTCGCACTTGACCAAGGCAAGTTCGATGGTGCAGAGGTAATCCGCCACCTGCTCGAGGCGGTAGTCGGTCATCGAGGTCTTGCGGCGTCGGACGACCCCTTTTGAGAGGACCTTGCCCACCGAGCCGTCTCGCCCACGGAACAGAAGGAGCGCATCCTCGCGACCTTCGGCGACCTGTGCTGCGAGATGGAGGGCTGCACCATCGCGCAGGGCCCTTTCCAAAGCGAAGTGTCGAGCCGAAGTGTTGAGCGTCGGCCCTGAATGTTCAATGGCCGTTGTTTTCTGCCCCTCAAGTGGTGAACTTCTCCTCGGGGCTGTTGATTCCCCCACGCGCCCCCTTCCGTTCTCTGTGTTCCCCTTATACTCCTTGTACAAGGAGGTAAGAAGTCATGGACAAGACCGCACAGGACAGCTTGGCAAAGAAGCCCGTCGACATGAGGGACAGGATTCTCGAGCATCTCGAGGCCCTCACCTCTGCCGTCTCGCTCGACGACCTTGCCCGTCTGTCCACCTCCGACATCGCCGAGACGCTCATCATCTCCAGGAGCCTGGCGAGCCAGTACCTCAACGACCTTGTTCGCGCCGGCCTTGTGGTTAAGGTGGCGGGCAGGCCTGTCCGTTATTTTCATCGCCGCGCGTTCCAGAAGCGTTTTCAGGTAAAGCTCTCTGCAAGCGAGTACGCCTCGCTCGCCGACCTCATCCAGGCGACGGGAATCGCCGATCACCGCGACTTCGCGCGTGCCGTGGGCTTCGACCTGAGCCTCAGCTCCGTTGTCGAGCAGTGCAAGGCTGCGGTTCAGTACCCTCCGTTTGGCCTACCCATCCTCTTGAGCGGCGGCGTGGGTGTCGGTAAGTCTTTCCTTTCTCGCCTTGTGTACGAGTACGGCAAGAACCAGGGCTTGCTGTCCCGCGACTCCTCCTATGTGCGCATCGACTGCGCCGGGGTCCCGGACGCCGCCTCGTTCAACGGGCTTCTTGACGAGTCGATCGCGAAATCGCGCGGGGGTGTGGTTTTTGTCAACGGCATCGAGGCACTCTCTCCCTCTGCGATGGAGCACTGCCTTGCGACGGCCCTCGGGCTCGATGCCTCCCAGGATGCGCCGCGCGCTCGCCTCGTTCTTTCGACGACGCTTTCCGCCGATGACCTGAAGGTTTCCTCGGCCTACAGCAAAATGCCCATCTGTGCCCGCGTCCCCTCACTCAAGGAGCGGACCCCCGAGGAGCGCGAGGATCTCATCTTGAGCTTCCTGCGTAGCGAGGGGTGCCGAATCGGTTCTGATGTGAAGATCAGCCGCGGCGCATACCGTTGCCTCGTGAACGCGGACTTTTCCGATAACATCGCCGGCTTGCGCGCCTGCGTGACGAACTGCTGCGCCAAAGCGTTCCTCAATCGCGAGGGCGACTACGTCGTCGTTCGCCCGTATCTTCTTCCCAGCGGACTCCTCTCCTCCGCGCAGATCGATCAACAGCCCGACGATGGCGTTCTGATCGACGCGTCCCTGGATGCCGCCGAGAGCACAGGGCCGGTCGAGCAGGCGCTCGATGCCCTGTGCTCTCTCGATGAGCGATTCTGCGCCGGGGAGCTCTCTGTCTCCGAGCTCGTCTCGCAAGCTGTCTCCGCTGTGCGCGGCGTTGAGGATCACTTGATCTTCGGCCGCGGCGTTACCTCCTCGAGGTCGCGCGCCTTCGAGCGCATCGTGGGCGCGGTCCTTGCCGACGCAGGCTCTTCTTATGGCATCGAGCTTTCGAGGAAGGTCGCTTTTCTACTTGCCCAGGAGATTTGCCTGCAGTTGTGGCCGGGCATCGGCCTGGCTAAGCGAAAGTCTGCCTGTGCGGAGCAAATCTCCCATCTCCTCGGTGCCGTGACCTCCGAATTACCGTTTGCCTCGAGCGTCCCCGATCAGGTCGCCGCAGACGTGGAAGGGGCGCTGGGAATCTCGCTCGATCACTTCACGAAGACGCTTCTGACGCTGTGCGTCGCATCGGAGTCTCGCGATGCGAAGGCCCTTCGGACGCTCTGCGTCATCTTGTCCCACGGCTACTCAACGGCGACGAGCATCGCCGACGCGGCGAACCGTATGCTCGGCATGCATGTGTACGAGGCTGTCGACATGCCCTACGACCAGCAGCTGAAGGACATCGTCGGTCCGCTCCAGCGCCTCGTCGACCGCCATTCCTACTGCACCGGGGTCGTGTTCCTCGTCGACATGGGCTCCTTGGAGGAGGCCTATAAGGCCCTCGAGAACGTTACCGACTCCACTATCGGCGTGGTGAACAACGTCTCTACCGGTCTTGCGCTCGAGATCGGGGTCGGGCTGCTCGGCGGCAAGTCCATCGCCGAGGTTCTTGGCGATGCGACCGCCGCGTGCGTGACGCACTGCAAGGTGATCGAGCGCATCAACCGTGAGGACGCCATCGTCTTCTGCTCCGAGTCCGGGGTCGACGCCGCGGAGAGGATACGCCAGCTCGTCTCGCAGAGCCTCCCGCGCACCATAGGCGCGCGCCTGCTCACGAGGCCCTTCAAGCAGCTCGTCGCGAACGGGTCGAATGACGCCGTTTTCTCCGAGCACCGCGTCTGCGCCGTCATCGGCACGGGAGACCCCGGGGTCGCCTCCGTCCCCTTCGTCGCCCTCGAGGACATCATGTCGACGGCGTCCGCCTCTAAGGTTGATGCCGTGTTCGGCAGGTGGCTTGACGCTTCCGAGCTCTCTTCTTTCCACGAGAAGCTGCTCTCGAACATGACGCTGCAGAACGTCATCCGCTCCATCACCATCCTCGACCCGGAGCGGCTATTCCACGAGATCGAGAGCGCCGTGCACGAGCTTCAGCGCAGGACAGGCGAGAAGATCGGCAGCAACGCCATCATTGGGCTCTACGTCCACCTCTGCTGTCTCGTCGAGCGCCTTGTTACCAGAAACCCCATTGAGACCTACGTTGGTCAGGACCGCTTCGAGGAGGAGCGTGCCGATTTCATCGAGTCCTTCAGGCAGAGCTTCTCGAGCATCTCGACGCGCTATCGCGTAGAGGTTCCCGTAAGCGAGATCGCATATGTCTTCGACTACATAAGCGTGAGCGCCGCCCCGGCGCGAGAAGAGCGCCTCGGCTCCTCGGACCTCCTGCTCGACGAGTGACCTTCCCCGCGCCGCCGCAAGCTGACTGCGCGTCCTCAATAATCCGATAACCCCTTGCCCGGCGCGAATCCGGATAGCGCCGAGGCAGTACCGAACGTAAAACTTCATTTGATAGGAGCAAACATGAGTGTTGTTATGGCACGAATCGACAATCGCCTGCTTCACGGCATCATCGTGACGCAGTGGGCCCCGGTGTCGGGCGCGACCCGAGTCATGGTCATCGACGACAAGGTCGCCGGCGACGAGGTCCTGAAGTCCACTATGAGGATGGCGCGCCCCGCGGGCATGGCCGTCTCGATCATCTCCGAGCAGACCGCGCTCAAGAACTTCGCGGCGGGCAAGTATGACCGCGAGAAGGTCTTTGTCATCGCCAAGGAGCCCGAGACGATCCTTCACCTGGTCGAGTCGGGCATCGAGCTCCCGTCGCTGATCGTCGGCGGCTCGCTCGTCAAGGAGGGCGGCGTCCAGCTCACCCAGCGCGCCTATGCCTCCGCCGAGAACGTCCAGAGCTACAAGGCGCTCATCGCCCGCGGCGTCAAGGTGACGGCACAGTTCGT
>CABUWR010000044.1 GCA_902495265.1 uncultured Collinsella sp.
CGCCTCGAGGTCGTGGAGCACGTTCGCCAGCTCTACGGCCCCGAGAAAGTCACCCACGTCATCACCTACTCGACCATTAAGGCCAAGCAGGCCATCAACGACGCCGCGCGCGTGCTGGACTATCCGGTCTACATGGGCCAGCGCCTGTCCAAGATGGTCTCGAGCGACCCCAAGGTCAAGCTCAAGCAGGTGCTCGAAAAACAACCCGGCAAAGAGGATCTGTTTAACCCCGACTTTGCCGAGGCCTATAAAAAGGACGACGACGCCCGCCGCATCATTGACACGGCGCTTTCGATCGAGGGCCTCACCCGTGGCGAGGGCGTGCACGCGTGCGCCGTTCTGATTTGCCGCGACCCCGTCAACGAGCACGTGCCCACCAAGCTCGACACCAAGGGCGGCGTCGAGATTACCCAGTACGAGGGCCATACCGTTGCCGACATGGGCCTGCTCAAGATGGACTTCTTGGGCCTGCGCACACTGACGGTTATCTCCAAGGCCAAGGCAAACATCAAAAAGAACTTCGGCATCGACATCAAAGAGGAAGAGATTCCCTTTGACGATCCCGAGATCTTTAAGCTCATGGGCTCCGGCCACACCGCCGGCGTCTTCCAGGTCGAGTCCGCCGGCATGACGGCCACGATCAAGAACATGAAGCCCACCGAGTACAAGCACGTCGTGGCATTGATCGCCCTGTACCGCCCGGGCCCGTTGGGCGCCGGCATGGTCTCGTCCTACATCAACCGTATGAACGGCAAGGAGCCGGCCGTTTCCTACGACGACCGTCTGGACGACATCCTGGGCGAAACCTACGGCACCATGGTCTACCAGGAGCAGGTTATGCTCATCTCCGTCGAGATGTGCGGCTTCTCCAAGGGCGAATCGGACTCGCGTATCCGTAAGCCCGTGGCTAAGAAAAAGATTAAGCTGCTCACGTCGACGGTGCTCCACTGGGAGGATGGCTCGGACGAGACCACTTACGACCACTGGATGAATGGCGCTATCAAGAACAACTACACGCGCGAGGTCGCCCAGAAGATTTGGGACGATGTTCTTGAGTTCGCGTCCTACGCCTTTAACAAGTCGCACTCCGCTGGCTACGCCATCCTGGTTATGCAGACGGCGTGGCTCAAGGCGCACTATCCGCACGAGTACATGGCGGCCGTTCTGACGTCCTATACGGGCAAGACCGACAAGATCGTGCACTACGTCTCGGCGTGCCGTCACGACGGCATCCCCGTGCTGTCGCCAGATGTCAACGAGTCCGGTACCGAGTTCACGGCTACCAAGGAGGGCGTGCGCTTTGGTCTGGCCGGCATCCGCGGCGTGGGCACCGGCGTGGCGCAGGCGATTATCGCCGAGCGCGAGGCGGGCGGCCCGTTTAAGACACTGCACGACTTTGTCGAGCGCGTGGACTCGAGCCAGGCCAACCGCCGCGTGATCGAATCGCTGATCAAGGCAGGCGCCTTCGACTCCACGGGGTATCCGCGCCGCCAGATGATGCACTTTGTGGACAAGAACAACCCCGAGAACATCATCGACGCCGCGATAAAGCGCCAGAAGGACCGCGCGAGCGGCCAGACCTCGTTCTTCGACATGTTTGGCGACGTTGAGGGCTCGGGCTTTGAGGTCAGCGTGCCCGATCCGGACGGCCAGGAATGGGACCGCCACCTCAAGCTGAGCCAGGAGAAAGAGGTTCTGGGCATCTATGTCTCGGACCACCCGCTGCGCCCGTTTGAGTATGCGCTCAGCAAAGCGCGCGACTTCTCGTTCTCGCAGATCGATACCGGCTACGAAGTGCAAAACCCCACGGGCGGCACCATCAACCAGGAGATCCCCGAGGGCAAGGCACTGTGGTGGGCCGGCATGGTCTCGAGCGTGTCCAAGCGCGTGACCAAAAACGGCGACCCCATGGGCATCGTTCAGCTCGAGGACATGGAAGGCGAGGCCACCGTCGTGGTGTTCCCCAAGACCTACAAGGAGGCCGAGGGGTACCTGTACGGCGAGGTCGATCCCGAGACCGGTGCACAGCTGTCCGACGCCTTTGTGCGCATCAAGGGCAAGCTCGAGCGCTCGGACCGCGGCGACCAGATCATCGCGCAGGAGATCGTGCCGCTTGAGCTCAACGAGGAGAACAACAAGCCCAAGGTGTTTGAGGTCATGGTGCCCAACAGCCGCTTTAGCCAGGGCAATATGGCGCGCCTGGCCACGGTGCTCACCACTAACCCGGGCGGCGACCGCGTGGAGATCTTTATCGAGCAAGTGGACGGGCGCGTGCTGCGCGCCGAGGTGCCCGCCAAGGTCAACGCGCGCTCGATTCCGCTGCTGGCCGAGGCCAAGGCCATCGTGGGTAACCAAGGCAGAGTGACGGTGATCTAAGGGCGACCTTGCTGGTCCGTGCGAGATTGGAGGAAGTGATGGCGCAGGGGACGTTTGCACAGGCGCTCCGGAAAGAGGCGGCGCTGAGCGGTACCTTTATGAAGGGCCGCTCGCTCATGCTCAACGGTGCCGTGCTGTCGATTGAGGACAGCGGCTCGCGCTTCTCCAAAAACGTGACGGTTGAGGGCTCGGTGCGCGGCTCGCGCGGTGACCTGTACAAGACGCACGTGGCGCTCGACATGGACGAGCACGAGGTGATCGACTATGACTGCGATTGCCCCGCTGCCTATCGCTACCCCGGCATGTGCAAGCACGCCATCGCAACAGCGCTGGCGTACCTGGACGCCAGCGGTACCGAGCCTGTTGAGGGGCTGCGCACGCCGGTTCGCACGTTTACGGCGCAGCCGAAACAGCCCGCGCGCACCGCGCCCAAAGCGCCGGCCGTCAATCCCAACTTTCCCTTTCCGGCGCCCGTCCCCACGAGCCCGAGCCTCATGGCGGCGCTCTCCGATCTTTCGGACGCGCGCATGGATGAGCTGGCGAGCATACGCCGCAAGCTCGCCGGCAGTGTGGATCCCGATGCCCCCAAGGCGGTGTTGGAGCCCTCGCTGGTGCCGTACTACAATCCGCTGTTCGCCGACCGCTTTAGCTGGGCGCTCGAGCTTCGCATTCGCTGTGGATCGGTCTCCTACGTGGTCAAGGATATCGACGGCATGGCCGACGCCTATGTCCGAGGCGGCACCTTCTCGTACGGCAAGAAGCTCACGTTTGTCCATGCGCCCGAAGCCTTCGAAGACGTGTCGACAAAACTGCTCAACCTTGTTGTGACGACAGTTGCCTATCTCGATGACATCACAAGCTCGCGTTCGGCGTCGTACGACTTTGCCCGCAGCGGTTTTGTCGCCGAGCGTCAGTTGCCGCTGTCCGAGCATAGCATCGTATATGTGCTGGACCTGCTGCGCGGCCAGATCATCTCTTTTGAGCCCGCCTGGTCGCGGGGGACGACGACGCATCGCACCTATGACGTGGCGGTTGAGATGCCTCCGGAAGGGGAGGACGAGGCTCTGTCTAAGCGCCCGCCGCTCCTTGCCGCCAAAATCGCGCCGGCGGCTGGTGGCAGCTACGATCTGCGCCTGCCGGCCGATGCATACTGCTTTGCTTCGGGCGACGTTGCCTATCTGGTCGACACCCGCCGTGCGCGCCGCGCCGATGTGGCGTTTGCCCAGCATGCGGCGCCGTTCCTATCGCGCTTGCTGCCCTGTCGCACGCCGGTCCATATCGCTGCCGAGCAGGTGGGTGAGTTCTGCCGCATGGCGCTGCCCATTTTGCGCGACTACACCGACCTCACCGCGCCCGCCGCGCTCGATACCGTGGCACCCGAGCCGAGCTTTGCTATGGCAATCGGCGTCGACGACGGGCTCGTGACCTGCAAAATTACGGTTACCTACGGCGACTGGTCGGCGGATCTCTTTAGCCTGGGCGCTCCGGGCAGTCCCTTCGAAGAGCAACGCCCCGGCGTGCCGCCCCGCGACGAGGTGGCGGAGTTTCGCGTTATGGACACGGCGGCCCTGTACTTCGATTTCTACGAGGGCGGTCTGGCGTTTGAGGAGCGCGATGACGAGAGTCTGTTCCGCTTGCTGACCGAGGGCCTGTCTGCCCTGTCCGAGCTGGGTGAGGTCATGCTCAGCGACCGCCTGCGCCAGATCTCGGTGTGCCCTGCGCCCAAACTCTCGGTGCGCGCCACCGTCAAGAGCAACTTGCTCGACGTCGAGTTGGGTGCGAGTGGGCTTTCGGCTGCGGACCTTGCCGTCTATCTCGATTCGTACAAGCGTCATCAAACGTTTGCGCGCCTTACGTCCGGCGACATCATTCGCCTGGACGAGGGCGCCCGAGCCGCGTTTGGCCTCGCCGAGGACCTGGGTGTCGATGCCGTCGACCTGCTCGACGGCGTGTCGCTTCCCGCGTCGAGCACCCTTTTTGTCGATAGCGTGCTTGCGCGCACGCCGGCGCTTGAGGCCGATCGCGACGCTGCGTTCCGCCGTACCGTCGAGCGCCTGGACACGCTCGGCAAGATGGACTTTACGGTACCTGCCTCGCTCAAGGCCACGCTGCGTGGCTACCAGGTCGACGGCTACCAGTGGCTCGGCTCGCTCGAACACCTGGGCCTTGGCGGCATCTTGGCCGACGACATGGGCCTGGGCAAAACACTCCAGATGATTGCGCATGTCCTGGCGCGCGTGGAGGCGGGGGACACTAAGCCCACGCTTGTGGTGTGCCCTGCGTCGCTTGTGTACAACTGGACCGCCGAGCTGGAGCGCTTCGCCCCGTCGCTCGATGTGTGCGCCATCGTGGGCGCCAAGGCCCAGCGTCGCGTGCAAATCGCCGGCGTGGCCGAGCATAACGTGGTTGTAACGTCGTATGACCTTATGCGGCGCGATATCGACGAGTACGTCGAGCAGGACTTTGCCCGTGTGGTGCTCGATGAGGCCCAGTACATTAAAAACCCGCTCACGCAGGTAGCGCGCGCCGCCAAGCGCCTGCCGGCCGGTGTACGCTTTGCCCTGACGGGCACGCCCATCGAGAACCGCCTGTCCGAGCTCTGGAGCATCTTCGACTTTTTGATGCCGGGCCTGCTGGGTACGCGTGAATCGTTTGCAAAGCGCTTCGAAAGCCCGGCCGAGCATGCCGAGGGCGACAGCGCCGCCCGCCTGCAAGCGCTCGTGTCGCCGTTTGTGCTGCGCCGCGTAAAGGAAGACGTGGTGGCCGACCTGCCCGAGAAGATCGAGGACACTGTCGTGGCGCAGCTCACCGGTGAGCAGCGCAAGCTGTACCTGGCAAATCAGGACCGCATTGCCCAGCAGGTGCAGCACCGCGAGGCCGGGGAGTTTAAGAAAGACAAGCTCAAGGTGCTCGCCGAGCTCACCAAGCTGCGCCAGATCTGCTGCGACCCGCGTCTACACTACGAGGATTACAAGGCGGGGAGCGCCAAACTCGATACGTGCATGGAGCTCGTGCACGGCGCACTCGACGGCGGGCATCGCATCCTGTTGTTCAGCCAGTTTACGGGTATGCTCGATATCATCGGTAAGCGCTTGGCCAAGGAGGACATCGCCTTCCTTAAGCTCACGGGCGCTTCGTCTAAGGAGAGCCGCGCCAAGATGGTCGCGCAGTTCCAAGCGGGCGAGGTTCCGGTCTTTTTGATTTCGCTCAAGGCGGGCGGCGTGGGCCTTAACCTGACGGCTGCCGACGTGGTCATCCACTACGACCCGTGGTGGAACGTGGCGGCGCAGGACCAAGCGACCGACCGTGCACACCGTATTGGCCAGCAACATACCGTGACCGTGTACAAGCTCATCGCCAAGGACACGATCGAGGAGCGCATTATGCAGATGCAGGAGTCCAAGCGCGATCTGGTCAACAGCGTGCTCGGCGGCGACGGCATCTCGTCGGCGTTGTTTACCCGCGAAGATGTTCTGGCGCTGCTGGGCGGCGACGGGCGCTAGCCGCGCGCGGGGTGGGACTGCTGGAGTGGGCAGGACGGTCGACGCATTTTGGCCCGACCGCTTGCCTGATCCGTTATGTGTTCATTTGCAATGCCGTGGATGGTTTGTCTGCCTTTGGGCATAAGAACCATCAAGAACATTGGCACATCAGCAAAGGAGAACATCATGGCGAAATTCTTTAAGGACCCCGACGGTAAGCTCATCGCTGCCCTTGGCGACGACGTTGCGACCCCTGCCGGTTGCACGGAACTGACCGCAAACACTGAGGACGCGGCGCACGAGAAGCACGTGCCTGTTGTCGAGACCGAGCGCGACGGTCACGTGATTCGCGCCCGCGTTGGCTCGGTCGAGCACCCCAGCCTGCCCGAGCACTACATTGAGTGGATCGCCCTTGAGGCCGAGGGCCGCTTAGAGGTTCATTACCTTGAGCCCGGCATGAAACCCGCGACGTTTTTTGCGGGCGGCTCCAAGACCGGTACCGTCTATGCCTACTGCAACCTGCACGGGCTGTGGTCCGCGACATTCTAGGAGCGCGCCCCCGCTCGGGGTATCATAGCTAGCATATGCACATGCAAGCGCCGACTGCATTATGCGGCCGGCGCTTTTACTACGATTTCGATGGTTTACGACGGAAAGGGCTGAGCCATGAAGCTCGCACTTGCACAGATCGATATGCGCCTGGGTGATATTGAGGGCATTTGCGGCCGCATCGAGGACCAGGCTCGTCTGGCCTACGAGCGCGGGGCACGCGTGCTGTGCGTTCCGGCCCCGCTCTTTATGGGTGCCATGCCGGGCAGCCTGGTGGGCGCTGCCGATTTTGAGCACGATATGCTGACGGGCCTGACGGGCGTTGCCGAGCGCATCCAAGAGCTCGACATGATCTGCATCGTGCCCGCTGCGGTTTCGTTTGAGGGCCAGCCCCTGCTCGACTACATGATGCTTAAGGATGGCCGCGTGGTGCCTGCGCGCGCAAGCATCGCCCTGCAGCGTGGCGAGAGCAACGACGCGCGTTGGGCGCCTCCGGTGTTTGACGTGGACGGTGTGCGCATCGCCGTGGTGTTTGACCTGGACCGCGAGCTCGAAATGCTGCCGACCGGCGTCGACCTCATCGCCTATTTCCAGTTCAACGCGTTTGACATGACCGATCGCGAGACGGCCGCCATTGCCGCCGTGCGCAGCGGTGCCTACCGCAAGATCGCGTCCAAGCGCAGCGTATGGTTTGCCTGCATGGCGCCGATCGGTGCCTATGACGAGTCGGTGTATACCGGCGGATCGTTTGTGCTCGACGATTGCGGCCGCGTGGTGGCCCAGGCGCCGTGCTTTGAGGAGAGCCTGCTGGTTCAGGAGATTCAGCGCGGCGTGATGCTCGATGCCCTGGAGGACCACGAGCTGCCCGAGTTTCGTTCCGAGGAGTGGCTGTGGCAGGCGCTGGTGCTTGCCGTACGCGACAATGCCCGCGCTCGCGGCGCCTCGCGTGCCGTGGTGGCGCTCGAGGGCGATCTG
Organism: uncultured Collinsella sp.; assembly: GCA_902495265.1. GTDB lineage: Bacteria > Actinomycetota > Coriobacteriia > Coriobacteriales > Coriobacteriaceae > Collinsella. Next base: position 7,383 of record CABUWR010000044.1, read on the forward strand.
CCGTCGTCCCTGTTGGCGGCGCTTGCCGTCGATGCCTTGGGCCCGCGCAATGTGGTCGGTCTAGTGCTGGGGCGCAATCGCATCTTTACGCCGGCGCAGGAGGAGGCGGAGGCCGCCCGCTGTTCCGCTGTGCGCTCAATCGCCGAGCGTTTGCACATTCGCACCGTCGAGCGCGATGCGCCGGATGCGGCGCGCGTGCTCGACCGCGACGTGTCGGCGGGCGATGCCGAGCGCCTGCGCTCGCGTGCGCTGGGCCTGATGCTTGAGGATACGGCGCTCGAGCTGGGCGCTATGGCGCTGAGCCCGCTTTCCAAGACCGAGTACGCGCTGGCGGCACCCGCGCTGTCCGGCGGCTACCAGGGCGACTTTGCGCCCTTTGGCGACGTGTATCTGTCGACGCTCGAGTTTGTGGCACGCGTGCGCAACCGTGCCTCGGCCGTGGTGCCCCAAGAGCTCGTGACGCTCAACGCGGTGGAGGATTGCATGGATCGCGTGCTGGCGCAGGCACTCTCGACGCTCGACGGCCCGGTCGACATGCTCGACCGCGCGGCGCAGCTGCTCGGTGGGCTCGAGCCGGGCGAGGTCGATGGCACGCTCGAGTCACACGTCGACCGCAACCGTCCCTTCGACGACATCCCGATGGCCGCCGGCAAGCCCGAGGCCTGCTCGCTGCTGCTGATGCTCGTGCGCCAGGGTGAGGCTGCTCGTCGCATGCTGCCGACGGCGCCGATCGTCTCGGCCCGTTCGTTTGTCGAGCGCGCCTGGCCGTACATGCTCGCATGGTCCGACCTGGGGTTGAGCGGCAAGGAACGCATGACGGTCGATGCGCTGGCGCGCGCCGAGGTGAACCGCTTTGCTGACGAGGATACAAGCGAGCGCATGCGTGGCGAGATGATGGGCATATTGGGTGACCTGTTGGGTATTTCGCCCGAGCAGATGGAAGAGCTGCGCTCCGAGGACGGCCAGCGTCGCTTGCATGAGGGCATGAAGAAGTTTGAGGGCGAGGTCCAGGACGCCATCGATAAGATGATGGGCGGTCAGGGCGGACCGCAGGGTGGGCCCCAGGGCACGCCGATGCCGCAACCGCCGGTGGATCCGAGGCAGTTCCCG
>CABUWR010000045.1 GCA_902495265.1 uncultured Collinsella sp.
CACATCCTGCCGCTTCACCTGATTTCCTTCCAAGCAAAAGGGCCGTCCCGTGAGGGGCGGCCCGATTTGGCTGTGGGTTTGCTTGTCAGGTGCTATTCAACCGGATGGCCGCACTTGGGGCAGAACTTGGCTTCTGGTACGAGTGGGGTGCCACAGTGGCGGCAGAATTTCGAGGCAGAAGATGCGACCGGCTGCTGGGGCATGACTGTGAGGGGCTCCCCTGACGATTGCCATTGTGTATCAAATGTCGAACCAGCAGAAGGCTGTTGAGCGACCTGTCCCTGCTGGGCATACTTCTTGTGGCGGCTGCGTTTGTGCTTCTTTGCTTTGGGTGCGGTGCCAGCGATGTTTGTTTGAGCTGCGGCACGCTTTTTGCGACGGACGCAAATGACTGCGATGCCGCCGATGATCATCAGGACAGCCGCAATCCCGCCGCCAACAACGATTGGCATGTTGTCCTGGGCAAAGAAGATGAGTTTTTCGATCGGGCTATAGTGGATATTCGACTTGTAGACGTCGATGTGCATCTTCGTGGGGTCTTCGGCATCGGAATAGTCCACAACGATTTTTTGGTCGTTATCGACGAACTCGGGGATGCCAGTGCTATCCGATTTAATTTTACAGTCGACTCTCTGGCCCGTCTTGGTGTCGATGAGGCGGATTGCGCTTGAATTATCGTGCGAGACTCTGGCCAGTGCGATATCGCCATTCCTCGAGATATCGCTGATACTATCATACGAGTCCTCGTCGTCATTCCTAATTACATAGCGGATTTGCTTCCCAGAATGCGAATCGATGACAATAGTGTCGAAGTTTTCGCCAGTAAGGGCTAGGATATTATTTCCCCAGCCATAGATATGAATTTTATGACCGTCGGCTACTTTATCGATGTTGTTGCCATCGTAATCCGCCATGAAATAGGTTGTATATAGCGAATCGTCATCGTCGCTGGTAGTCTCTATGAGTAGTAGTTTATCGGACCCGTCTGCCGTAGTTACCCCATCACATTGGGCGTTGCCTGGTATCTCTTTAATTGACGTGGAGCCATCGGGAATGTCGATTATCTTGAGCTTTCGATTCGAGCAGACATACAAACGCTTTCCATTCCTTGAGAGGACGGCATCCAAATCGTCTTTTTCGAACTTGTAGGTAAATGATTTCTCATTTGATTGCAGATTGAAAACGCAAAAATCCCCGTATTTGCCATTCGAACAATAGGCGGTCAAGCTGTTTCCGTCTTCATTAAGCTCGATGCGGTTGACCTCTGATTTCTTTACTTGTATAGAGTGGGCGACCCGCTGTTGATCTTCGACGGAATAGACGATGACCTTGTCGTCTTCCAGCCAATAAAGATACTTGCCGTTCGAAGTACTGTAAACATCGGATAGACAGGATTTTGGTATGTCGATTGGAGTGACTTCACCGCTCTTAAGATCAAGCCGCGAATAACCGTAACATACATCATTAGCGTCATCGTTATAGTTATCGTCAAAGTCATAGTCTGCGATGATGGCATAATTGCCGTCGTCTGTGGACCACGCAGACGAATCTTGGCCTTCGACGTCAACAGTTAACGACTTTTCCAGCTCCGGTGTCGGCAGGCCGTCAGCTAATGCTGCGGGGGGGGCAGCCAACGGGGTCAGCGCCGCTACGATGCCGATTGTGGCTGCGGCGATCCTCCCGCCTTTTCGGATGCTCTTGAACATGGCGATCCTTTCTTTAGGCTATAAGTAACTATCAAGTATCTTCATGCCGGATTCGAAGAATCTGTTGCGCAACATTGCCAAACGGATGCAACAAGGCGGCAGCCCCTTTGCCATAACCTGCCGGAAAGTGCGACCCACAATTTGGCCGAATTCTGGGATGCGCTTTCCGGCTGAGGCCCTTAGCGGAAACTGCGACCCGGAATATCGGCTCAGAATGGGATACAGTTTCCCAAACTGGGTTCAACCGGAAACTGTGTCCCAGTTCGAGGCCTCAAAACGGGATGCAGTTTCCGCCTGATCCACCCTCGCTCCCATCCCGCCGCTCATCGGCGCGCACCCTCAGCTCTGTTCACAGAAATCATATGAACAGGTGTTCGATACATACCTATCTACCTGCATCTTTTCTGTCGAAAAACTTTGCTACTCCAAAAACTCAATCGCGTCAAGGCTTTTCTTGCCCAACGGTCGGTACCTGATAAACTATTAGGTTGCGATAACTGGCGAAGCTATGCCTCGCCAACCCACCGAGCATTTCCGTGAAGGAGGAAAAACCTGGTGACCTACGCATACACTGCCACTGAGCGCAAGCGCGTCAGCTTCGGGAAAATCCCGGAGGCCATGGAGCTCCCCAACCTTATCTCTGTTCAAAGGGAATCCTTTGAGCGTTTTAAGGACGAGGGCCTTCGTGAGGCGTTCAAGGAATCCAGCCCCATCCAGAGCCAGAACCATGTTCTCGAGGTTACCTTCGGCGAGCATCAGTTCGGCGACCCCGCGCACACCGTCGAGGAGTGCCGCGAGAAGGATATGACCTATCAGGCTCCGCTTCTGACCGACGTCCGTCTCACCAACAAGGAGACCGGCGAGATCAAGGAGCAGCTCGTCTTCATGGGCGACTTCCCCATGATGACCGATCAGGGCACCTTCATCATCAACGGTACCGAGCGTATCGTCGTCTCGCAGCTCGTCCGCTCCCCGGGCGTGTACTACAGCTCCGAGATGGATTCGGGCAAGCAGATCTACAAGGCCCAGATCATCCCGTCCCGCGGTGCCTGGCTTGAGTTTGAGGTCGACAAGCGCGACCAGCTCATGGTCTCCATCGACCGTAAGCGCAAGCAGAGCGCCACGATGTTCCTGCGCGCCCTTGGCATCGCCGTCACCAACGACGACATCATCGAGCTGCTCGGCAACTCCGATGTGATCAAGCGCACCCTGGAGCGCGACACCGCTCTCACTCGCGAGGACGCCCTCATCGAGATCTACCGTCGCCTGCGCCCGGGCGAGCCTCCCACCGTGGACGCTTCCCGCAGCCTGCTCGAGGGCCTGCTCTTCAACCCGCAGCGCTACGATCTGGCCCGCGTCGGTCGTTACAAGGTCAACAAGAAGCTCAACCTCACCACCGAGGAAGAGGTCACGGTGCTCACCGACGAGGACATCGTCGCGACGCTGCGCTACCTCCTGTCCCTCGCTGCCGGCGAGCAGGGCTTCAAGGTCGACGACATCGACCACTTCGGCAACCGCCGCATCCGTACCGTCGGCGAGCTCGTCGCCAACCAGTTCCGTATCGGCATGAGCCGTATGGAGCGCGTCGTCCGTGAGCGCATGAGCTCCCAGGACATCGACGAGATCACCCCGCAGTCGCTCATCAACATCCGCCCGATCGTGGCCTCCATCAAGGAGTTCTTCGGTTCCTCGCAGCTCTCGCAGTTCATGGACCAGGCGAACCCCCTGACCGGTCTGACCCACAAGCGCCGTCTGTCCGCACTCGGCCCTGGTGGTCTTGCCGGCCACAAGTCCGGCTCCAGCCGCCGCACCAACGTGCCGACGGCCGTCCGCGACGTTCACAATTCGCACTACAGCCGCATGTGCCCGATCGAGACCCCCGAAGGCCCCAACATCGGCCTGATCGGCTCGCTCGCCCTCTACGCCCGCGTCAACGAGTATGGCTTCATCGAGGCCCCGTTCCGTCGCGTCGAGAACGGCGTTGCCACCGACCAGATCGACTGGATGACCGCTGACGAGGAAGAGAAGCACGTCATCGCGCCGGCCAACACGCCGCTCGATCCCAAGACCAACGAGTTCATCACGACCGATGCCGAGGGCAAGATCGTCCGTCCCCACACCGTGATCGCCCGTACCCGCGACTTCGACGGCTCCTTCGGCGCTCCCGCCGACGTGCCCGTCGAGGACGTCGACTACATGGATGTCTCGCCGCGTCAGATGCTCTCCGTCGCAGCCACGCTGATCCCGTTCCTTGAGCACGACGACGCCAAGCGTACGCTGATGGGCGCTAACATGCAGCGCCAGGCCGTGCCGCTGGTTCACCCCGCCGCTCCCTATGTCGGTACCGGCATGGAGCGTCGCGCCGCTCTGGACTCCGGCGAGGTCACCCTGGCCAAGAACGCCGGCGAGGTCATCTTTGCCGACGCCGCCAAGATCATCGTCAAGCATGCCGGCGGCATGGACGAGTATCACCTGGCCAAGTACCAGCGCTCCAACCAGTCCACCTGCATCAACCACCGTCCGCTCGTGCGCGTCGGTGACACCGTTGAGCAGGGCGAGCCTCTGGCCGATGGTCCTTCGACCGATCACGGCGAGCTCGCACTGGGCCAGAACCTCACCGTGGCATACATGCCGTGGGAAGGCTTTAACTACGAGGACGGTATCGTCGTGTCCGAGCGCCTGGTGGCCGAGGACCTGCTGACGACCATCAACATCACTCGTCACGAGATCGATGCCCGCGACACCAAGCTCGGCCCCGAGGAGATCACCCGCGAGATCCCGAATCTCTCCGAGGACATGCTTGCCAACCTCGACGAGGACGGCATCATCCGCATCGGCGCCGAGGTCGGCCCTGGCGACATCCTGGTCGGCAAGGTCACGCCTAAGGGCGAGAGCGCTTTGACCGCCGAGGAGCGCCTGCTGCGCGCCATCTTCGGTGCCAAGGCCCACGATGTTCGCGACACCTCCCTCAAGATGCCTCACGGCGCTTACGGCCGCGTCATCGACGTCGTTCGCTTTAGCCGCGAGAACGGCGACGACCTGGCCCCCGGCGTCAACGAGCAGGTGCGCGTCTACGTCGCCCAGCGTCGTAAGATCCAGCAGGGCGATAAGATCGCCGGCCGCCACGGCAACAAGGGTGTTATCTGTAACGTTCTGCCGGTCGAGGACATGCCCTACATGGCTGACGGTACCCCGATCGACGTTATCCTCAACCCGCTGGGCGTTCCTTCGCGTATGAACGTCGGCCAGCTGCTCGAGTGCCACCTTGGCTGGGCTGCTGCCTGCGGTTGGGATACCGAGCAGGCCGACTCCGACAAGTACGTCCCCGGTCCGTTCTTCACCGCCACGCCCGTCTTCGACGGCGCCAAGGAGGACGAGATCGCCGAGGTCATCCGTCGTGCCAACAAGAACATGCTCAACAAGGCCACCGCTGCCTTTGGCGATCACATGCGCCCCGAGTTCGTCACCCAGCTTGACGAGCGCGGCAAGACCCGTCTGTTCGACGGCCGCACCGGCGAGGAGTTCCGCGAGCCCATTACCGTGGGTACGTCCTACATCCTCAAGCTCGGCCACATGGTCGACGACAAGATCCACGCCCGTTCGACCGGCCCTTACAGCCTGGTTACCCAGCAGCCTCTGGGCGGCAAGGCTCAGTTCGGCGGCCAGCGCTTCGGCGAGATGGAAGTTTGGGCACTGTACGCTTACGGTGCTTCCAACGTCCTGCAGGAGATCCTGACCGTCAAGTCCGACGATACCGTGGGCCGCGTCAAGACCTACGAGTCCATCGTCAAGGGCGAGAACGTCCCTGTCCCGGGTATCCCCGAGTCCTTCAAGGTTCTCGTCAAGGAGATTCGCTCCCTCGCACTGGACATCGAGCCCATGCACGATGCCGACGAGGACGCCTCCGCCCCTGTGACCGCCGAGGAGACCTCTGCTCTCGACGACCTGGCTGCGCTCGCCGGCGTTGACGCCGACGTCGAGGCCGAGGATGCCGAGACCGCCGAGGCACCCGAGGCTGTCGCCGCCACGACCACTGATAAGGAGTAGTTGACTGTGGCAGATTTCGAAGCTACTGATTTTGACTCGGTAAAGATCTCCCTTGCCTCCGCCGACCAGATCCGTTCCTGGTCGCACGGTGAGGTCAAGAAGCCGGAGACCATCAATTACCGTACCCTCAAGCCCGAGAAGGACGGCCTGTTCTGCGAGAAGATCTTCGGTCCCGCCAAGGACTGGGAGTGCTCCTGCGGCAAGTACAAGGGCATCCGCTTTAAGGGCATCGTCTGCGAGCGCTGCGGCGTCGAGGTCACCTCGGCCAAGGTGCGTCGCGACCGTATGGGCCACATCGAGCTCGCCGCTCCCGTGTCCCACATCTGGTACTTCAAGAGCCCCACGAGCTTCCCGATGAGCCGTATGCTCGACATCAAGTCCAAGGACCTCGAGAAGGTTCTGTACTTCGCCAGCTACATCATCACCGAGGTCGACTACGAGGCTCGCGAGGCCGACGCCGACGACCTGCGCGAGGAGCTCGCCGCCGATCTGGAAGAGATCGATGCCGAGTGCGCCCGCCAGATCGAGTCCCTCAAGGAGCAGGGCGACCCCGAGAACTTTGACGAGTTCTCCGACGATGAGCCGCTGACCCCCGAGGAGATCGCTTCCGGTATCGTCGATATCGAGGAAGAGTGCAAGGACGAGAAGCAGCTCCGCACGGACGCCTTCAACGCCTTCATGAAGCTCACCGAGCGCGACCTCATCTCCGATGAGCCGCTGTTCCGCGAGATGACCCGCTACTACTCCATGTACTTCAAGGGTGGCATGGGTGCCGAGGCCGTCCGCGACCTGCTCGCTGCCATCGACCTCCCCTCCGAGGCCGAGAAGCTCAAGGCCATCATCGCCGACGAGGACTCCCAGAAGCAGAAGCGCGAGAAGGCCGTCAAGCGCCTTGAGGTCGTTGACGCCTTCCTGAAGGGCGGCAACAGCCCCGCGAACATGATCCTGGATGTCATCCCGGTCATTCCGCCCGATCTGCGCCCGATGGTCCAGCTCGACGGCGGCCGCTTCGCCGCGTCCGACCTCAACGACCTGTATCGTCGCGTGATCAACCGTAACAACCGACTCAAGCGCCTGCTCGACCTGGACGCCCCTGCGATCATCGTGAACAACGAGAAGCGCATGCTCCAGGAGTCCGTGGACGCCCTGTTCGACAACGGCCGTCGTGGTCGCCCGGTCTCTGGCCGTGGCGGTCGCCCGCTCAAGTCGCTCGCCGAGGCCCTCAAGGGCAAGCAGGGTCGCTTCCGTCAGAACCTGCTGGGTAAGCGTGTCGACTACTCCGGCCGTTCGGTAATCGTTACCGACCCCAAGCTGCTGCTGCACCAGTGCGGTCTGCCCAAGACCATGGCGCTGGAGCTCTTCAAGCCCTTCGTCATGAAGCGCCTGGTCGAGCTTGGCAAGGTCGAGAACATCAAGGGCGCCAAGCGCGCTATCGACCGCGGTGCCACCTTTGTGTGGGACATCCTCGAAGAGGTCATTGACGGCCGCGTCGTGCTGCTCAACCGTGCACCGACCCTGCACCGTCTGTCCATTCAGGCCTTTGAGCCGGTGCTGGTCGAGGGCAAGGCTATCCACCTGCACCCGCTGGTCTGCTCGCCCTTCAACGCCGACTTCGACGGCGACCAGATGTCTGTCCACGTGCCGCTGTCCAGCCAGGCTCAGGCCGAGGCCCGCGTGCTCATGCTCTCTGCGAACAACCTGCGCTCGCCGGCATCCGGCAAGCCGGTCAACATCCCCTCGCAGGACATGATCATCGGTGTGTACTACCTGACCCAGGTCCGCGACGGTCTGCCGGGCGAGAACCACGTGTTCTCGAGCTTCGATGACGCGCTGCACGCCTATGACTGCCGCTCCGAGGTCGACATGCAGGCCAAGATTCAGGTCCGCGTGTCCGCCGAGAACGCCAACGTCATCAACGAGGATGGCACCCGTATCTTCCGCGTCAAGAACGGCAAGAACGAGTTTGTCGACTACGACGTCACCGGCAACAAGACCGCGCGCTTCGAGACCTCTATCGGCCGCATCATCTTCAACCGCCAGTGCCTGCCCGAAGACTATGAGTTCATGAACTACAAGATGGTCAAGGGCGACGTGGCCAAGCTGGTTGCGGACTGCTGCGATCGTTACCCCGAGGCCAAGGTCGGCCCGATCCTCGACGCCATCAAGTACTCCGGCTTCCACTACGCTACCCGCGCCGGCCTCACCATCTCGGTGTGGGACGCTCTCATCCCTGCCGAGAAGCAGGAGCTGCTCGACCGCGCTCAGGCCAACGTCGACCAGATCAACGAGTACTTCGAGGAGGGCTTCATCAACGAGACGGAGCGCCACATCGAAGTCGTTAACGAGTGGACCGCTTGTACCGACAAGGTTGCAGCGCTCATGCTCGACATGTTCGACGAGGAGAACCCGCTGTACATGATGGCCGACTCCGGCGCCCGTGGTTCTAAGACCCAGCTGCGTCAGCTCGGCGGCATGCGTGGCCTGATGGCAGACATGTCCGGCGAGACGATCGACCTTCCCATTAAGGCGAACTTCCGCGAGGGCCTGCTGCCGCTCGAGTACTTCATTTCGACCTACGGTGCCCGTAAGGGCCTGGTCGATACCGCATCCCACACCTCGGACTCTGGTTACCTGACCCGTCGTCTGGTCGACGTGGCCCAGGACGTCATCGTCCGCGAGGAGGACTGCGGTACGCACGAGGGCGTCACCTA
>CABUWR010000046.1 GCA_902495265.1 uncultured Collinsella sp.
CGCTGCGCTGCTACGGCAACCCTCGCTTGTGTTTTGGGCCTGGGCCTCATGGCTCCGGCCTACGCCGATACCGCATCCGACCTTGCCGCTGCTCGAACTAAACTCGAGCAGATTGGCACCCAAACCCAGCAAATTCATGAAGAACTCTCCGCACAGACGCAGGAGCTTGATCAGACTGCAGGCGAGATCACGCAAAAGCAGCAAGAGATTGCCGAAGGTCAGGCAAAGCTTTCCAACTACGTTGCCGGTGAGTACAAGACCGGCGGTCTGAGTCTCCTTCAGGTTCTGACGGGCGTCGATGATCTGGGCGACATGCTCAACCGTCTCTTCTACTACGGTAAGGTGTCCGACAAGCAGGCCCAGACCATTCAGGAGGTCAAGGACCTTAAGCAGCAGCTCACCGATAAGCAGACCGAGCAGGAGAAGAACGTCGCCGCGACGCAGAAGAAGGTCGACGAGCTCAATGCCCAGCAGGCTGAGGCCCAGAGTGTCGTGAACTCCCTGGATTCACAGCTGCAGGCCGAGCTTGCTGCCGAGGCTGAGGCCAACGCCGCGCTGCAGGCCGGTATCAACGCCAGCACTGCCGAAAAGGCCACGGTGAGCAACGACACCGCCGGTACGACCGAGAACACTCCCGCCCCCGCGCCCACGCCGCAGCCTTCGACGCCCACTCCTGCTCCCACGCCGCAGCCCTCGACGCCTGCTCCGGCTCCGACGCCTTCCGCACCGAGCCAGTCCGTTGACGGTGGTACCGTTGTTTCGCGCGCCTACAGCAAGCTCGGTTATGCTTATTCTTGGGGCGGCATTGGACCGAACAGCTTTGACTGCTCCGGTTTTGTAAGCTACTGCCTCACCGGCCGATATTGCCGCCTTGGCACCACGGGCACCTTTATGGGCTGGACCCGCGTGTCCGATCCCCAGCCTGGTGACGTCGTGGTTAACTCTTACCACACCGGCATCTACATTGGTAACGGCCAGATGATCCATGCTTCCGACTACAAGACGGGCGTTATCATCAGCTCCGTTGCCGCTGGCATGAACAACAATTACATTTTCGTTCGCTACTAAGTGTTGTAACTCAGTAAACGAAGGTGGACCTCGCATCCTTTGGGAGCGAGGTCCATTGTTTTATCTCGACCGCCCGTTTTGCGTATAAGCAACAATCTAGTTTTGAATACTAGATATGCACAGCGTCTGTCCAAAAGATAGCTATAATTGTTGAGGAACAACTAGAAAGGACCCTCAATGAGCTGGGCACTTATCTCCGATTCGAGCTGCAATCTTCGCGATTGGCAATCAACCGCACCTCATACTACCTTTGCATTTGCACCCCTTAAAATCCGAGTGGGGGAGCGTGAATTTGTCGATGACCTTTCGCTCGATGTTCACGAGCTTAATGTTGCCATCCAATCGGAAGCCAGCGCATCATCGAGCGCCTGTCCAAGCGTAGGGGAGTGGGCCGAACTCTTCAGGCTTGCCGACAAGACGATCTGCATGCCCATCTCCGAGGGCGTCTCGGGAAGCTACAATGCCGCGGCCACCGCACGTGACATGGTGCTTGCCGAAGAGCCCAACCGTCAGATTCATTTGGTTAACTCGCGAGCCGCAGGTGGCAAAATGGATTTAATCTTTTTGCTGTTCGATCGCTATCTAGCAAGCAACCCGGAAGCCTCCTTTGAGGACGCCTGCGATTACTTCGATAGTCTCGAGCAGAACAGCAAGATTCTCTTTAGCCTGTGTAATTACGAGAACCTTGCAAAGGCTGGACGCATTCCTAAGGCAGCCGGCGTTATTGCCAACAAGCTCAATATTCGCATTTTGGGCACGGCGAGCGAAGCGGGCAAAATTGAACTCGTTGGGCACACGCGTGGCGAAAAGAAGATGCTCACCAAGATTGTCGACACCATGGAGGCCGAAGGCTTTACCGGCGGTGAGGTCGTTATCGACCATGTTGAGAATGAGGCGGGCGCCCAGGCACTTGCCAGCCGCATTGTGGAGCATTGGCCCGGCTCTAAGACCATCATCATGCCCTGCAACGGGCTAGATTCTTACTATGCCGAAATGCACGGTCTCATTATCGGCTACGGCATGGGCGTGGCTTCGGGCCGATAATGTCCAACTAGACAAACGTACGGGCGGGATAAAGAGCCACTGGCTCTTTATCCCGCCCGTCTTATACCTCGGTTAGCTATTAAACCCATTAAACTTAAGGTAGCTCATCAGGTACGCCTTCGATACAAAAGACGAAACCGCACTGCGTACGAGTAGTGACTCGCGCGTAACCTGGTGTGCGGTATCGGGCACGGGAGTCTGCTCGACGGAAAACGCCGCACGAATCGATGCCTCAAGTTGATCGACTACATAATCGAAAGCCGTCGGAGCGTCGTAGCTCAAGCGCTGAATATTAAAAAGTGCCTGAACCGCAGCGATGGGCAGCACCTGCTTAAAGATGCAAATGGCGATGAGACGCGCAATCTGCTCACGGCCATACTGCTTTTTAACCGGAGCAGGAACGAGACCAACTTTCACGTAATTATTGATCATCGAAGGCGTGATAACGGGCTGTTCTACGCAAATCGAAAGCGGCTCCATCCACAGCGCAACATATTCAATAACCTGATCGCGATAGAGCGTTACGTTGGGCAGCTGGTCATAGCGTGGCAGGCTCAACGCGTTGAGTTTACCAACCATATCGGACTGAATAAATGCATCCGGCAGCACCGTCGGCTGAATATCCTCCGGCTTAATACTGACCGATGTATCGGACATCGGAATAACATGTTTGACGTGGTTCATCAGAGGCCTCCGTTCGTTTTCTATATTGTATTCTAGGTAATCTAGTTTTGCATACCATATAGCCGCTAAGTAAAAGTGGTTAGACAGCACATTGACGCACCGTCCAACCACTTTGTTTAAAGATAGCAACCTTACATAAGATATATTATCGTACTTATCCGCGTAGGAAAGCGTATGCGCTGGTTGCTGCTATGGCTCCGTCCGAAACGGCGGTCACAACCTGGCGTAAACGCTTGGAACGGATATCGCCGGCTGCGAATAAGCCGGGCGAACGGGTGGCCATCGAATCGTCGGTAACAATGCCGCCGTCCGGAGCCAGATCGACTAGGTGCTCAACGAGCCCGGTATGTGGCTGCGTCCCCGTAAAGACAAAGATGCCAAAAGAGCCAGGATCAAAGGACTCAGTGTGCATTTCACCAGTCGCATTGTCCTTGAACGTGATTGTCGTGGGCATCGCTTCACCAGAAAGCTCAACAATACTAGTTTGGTACCTAACTGAAATATTGTCGTTAGCAAGCACCTTATTCACAACACCCTCGGGTGCACGGAATTGATCGCGACGCAGCACGATGGTCACGCTGCTGGCGATTTCTGACAAGAACAGGGCTTCCTCGCAGGCAGCATTGCCGCCGCCGATGACAAAGACCTGCTTACCACGAAAGAACATGCCGTCACACGTCGCGCAGTACGAAACGCCACGACCGCGATACGTGTCCTCGCCAACAAAACCCGCAGGACGCGGCGTGGCGCCCATGCACGCAATAACGCTCTTGGCTGCTGTATCGCCCATATCATGATGGATGGTAAATTGTGCCGCATCGGCATCGTAATCGACGCCTGTCACCATACTCCATTCAACCTGAGCCCCCAGACCTTCAGCATGCTGTTGGAATCGCTCACCAAGTTCAACACCGCTCAACAGCGGAATGCCAGGATAATTCTCAATCTCGTTGGACGTGGCGATCTGTCCGCCAGACATGCCCTGCTCAAGGACAGTCGTCGTCAGGTTGGCGCGCGCCGCATAAATGGCGGCAGCATAGCCCGCAGGGCCGCCGCCGATAATCGCAACATCGATTGTCTGATCGGTAGTCATGAAGAGTCCTCTCGTCGAAACGTTGTCGTTCTTTGCGCTCATACCCAAATTTACGTAAACGTGACACTCATGCACTACAATGATAAATCCGTGTTACAACGTCGAAGGGGAGTTATCGATGGATCAGACGCAGACGAGCGACGACGCTCCCCTGCTCACGCACAGCACTCCCCAATCGGAGCAAACCACGCTCTTGGCACAGCAAAAACCTCTCGTGACCATCGTGCACGCCTCGGTCGGCTCGGGTCACAAGGCCGCCGCAAAGGCGATTGCGCAGGCATTCGACCTCATCCGCGGCACCAATGGCATCCCCGAGGATATTGAGATTGAAGTGCTCGATATCCTTGATTTTGGACGTATTAAATTCGACGGCAATAAGACCGCGGCTTCTTTTACGGGAGCCACGCGCCCCATTTACGACCTGACCTGGCGATATACGCTTACGGGGCATCTTCTCTGGGGTGGCGGCACGGCATGGTCGCGAATTATGTTCCCCGCCTTCAACGAATATATTCGTAGCCGCAGGCCCATAGCCGTGGTTGCAACGCACATCACGGCAGCCAATGTTGCCGTGGGCGCTCGCGTAATTACGGGTATCGATTATCCGGTCATCTGCGTACCGACCGACTACGAAGTCGAGGGCTGGTGGCCCCACAAGGACACCGATCTATTCTGTGTTGCCAACGAATTTATGGCCGAAACCCTGCGTCCGCGCAAGGTGCCCGAGGCAAAGATTCGCATTACCGGCATTCCTATCCGCGCCGGATTCGACACGGAATACGATCGCGAGGAAGAGCTAGCCAAGTTCAACCTCCCCATCGACAAGACCGTCGTACTGGTAATGGCCGGTGCCAGCTTGCCTCAGCCCTACGTCCGCTTTCGCGCGGCGATGGACCACACACTCCCCTTCCTGCGTAGCTTCGAAGACATGCACTTTGTCTTTTTGCCTGGCAAAGACGTGGAGTATGCCACCCGGCTGAAGACGCTCTTCGATGCCATGAAACTCGAGAACGTCACGGTGCTGGACTATGTCGACGACATGGCGGCCCTCATGCACGGCTGCGACCTGGCAATCCTCAAATCGGGCGGACTCACTGTCACCGAGTGCCTATGCGCACATCTGCCGATGATCCTGCTGGGCAAGTCCTATGGCCAAGAAAAGGCCAACACCACCATGCTCACCGGCATGGGCGCCAGCATGCACGTCACCACGGCACGAGAGCTCATCGTAACCCTGCGCCACCTACACGACCATCCCGAATCACTCAAGGCACTGCTCATCAACGGCGAAGTACTACGCCGCCCCCACGCAGCCGAAGACATCGCCGTCGCCACCATGGAACTCGTAGGCAAACCCCAAAAGCGCAAACGAGCCTTCTGCCGCTTCTACTGGGGCGGCAAGCCAGCGCATATCCGCTAGCATTGGATTGCCCGCTTACCTGCGGGAGGCCCCTATATATCATCCCATGCTCAAACATTCTCGCTTCGCTGCGAAACTGCGCGTGGGACGATATATAGGGGCCTCCCGCAGGTAAGCTGCGTTAACGTACTAGCAGCTATACCAGATTCCCCACCACTAGAACCTGCAAAGGGGACCCAGAAAATATAAATACAGTAAGTCGATGCGACAAAGGAGGCGTCCCTTTATCGCATCGACTTACTAGAAAAGTAAATATTGTTTCAAGCTGGTAGCCGCCCGCCCGGGGCTTACCTATATCGTTCCACGCGCAGTTTCGCAGCGAGCGAAGCGACGCGAGAATGTTTGAGCATGGAATGATATAGGTAAGCCCCGGGCGGGAGGGATACAAGCGTCCCTAGGCGACGCCGCTGGAGCCGAAGCCTCCGTTGCCTCGATCGGTTTTGTCTAGTTCTTCTACTTCTATGAGGTTGACCGTGGGGACTTCTTGGATGACGAGTTGGGCTATGCGGTCGCCTTTGTTGATTTGGATGTTGTTCGCGGGGTCTAGATTGATGAGGATGACTTTGAGCTCTCCTCGGTAGTGGGCGTCGATGAGGCCAGGAGTGTTGACTATGGACAGGCCTTGCTTAATGGCCAGGCCGCTGCGGGGCTGGACGAAGCCGGCATAGCCGTCGGGCAGGGCGATAGCTAGGCCCGTGGATACCAGACGACGCTCAAAGGGCTTCAGAATGCAATCCTCGTTGGCTCGGAGGTCAAGACCGGCATCCGTGGGATGTGCGTATTTGGGAAGTTCGACGGTTGGGTCGAGACGTTTAATGTTAACGGTAATGTTGGACATGAAATCACCTTAGCTTGTCGAGCTCTTGCAGAAACTCATCGACGTCTTTGAAATCGCGATAGACCGAGGCAAAGCGGATGTAGGCCACTTTATCGATCTTGGCCAACCGCTTAAGAACCATATCGCCCAGCTCATGGGACGTAACGGCCGTAAGCGTACGGGAGCGAAGCTCAACCTCAATATCGTCAATGATCTCGTTGAGCTTTTTAGTGTCGATATCTCGCTTGATCGTGGCGCGCATCAAACCGACCAGCAGCTTATTGCGATCGAACCGTTGCTTGGATCCGTCTGACTTAATGACCTCGATAGGGTCTTCACAACGCTCAAATGTCGTAAAGCGATAATTGCATGAGCAACATTCGCGACGGCGCTTGATGGTGTTATTAGATTCCTGCATGCGGGAATCAACGACGCGGGTATGTGCCTTGCCGCATTTGGGACAGCGCATGGTACCTCCTCTAAAACGATTACAAGGGTACCATGCGACGGTGCTTAAATCTTAGGAACGAGCGGGAACTTTAAGATGCGCACCGGCATCGAGCGAGCCATGCTCCAGGTGATTGACGTTGCGGATCATATCAGAGGTCTCCTGTGTGGAAAGACCCTCAATCGGATGCTCCTGGGCAAGCGACCACAAGGAATCGCCAGACTGAACACGGACGGTCTCGTAGGTAACGTTGGATGCCGACTCAGCATAAGCGGCGTGACGAGCACTGAAGATCGAGGTAGCAAGTACAAAGAAGAGCGTGAGCGCAACAGCCAGGGCGACAATTGTCGAGGCCTTTAGGGCAACGGGGGCTGAGGTCGTGGCGACGCACTGGCTGCGGACGGGCTTGCCAGGCAGTGTTTGGAAACCAGATCGGCCGCCTTTGACAACCGTGAAAGCCGGCGCCGCAGGCGTCTCGAGCTTAAGGGCGAGGTTTCCCTGGACCATATCCGTTGCGTTCATCATGTTCTCCTCTCGCATGTTTTGCTGAGAACAGTTTTATCAAGCCGCGCGGACAAAAATGTCTAGCGCGAGAACGAATGTTCGGTTATTATTATCTTCGAACAGTTGTTCCTGTCAAGCAAAAATCGAACATTTGTTTGACATTGGCAGAGAGGATCCCCTGATGGCTCGCAAAATTACCAAGCGTCAGCAGCAGATTTACGACTTCATCAAGGAATATCAGCAGGAGAAGGGCTATCCGCCCAGTGTGCGCGAGATGGCATCAGCCGTAGGCCTCTCCTCCCCCAGCACGGTGCATGCTCATCTCTCTGCCCTGGAGGCTCGAGGACTGCTCAAGCGCGATGCAACCAAGCCTCGCGCCCTAGAGCTTTTTGATGAGGACGGATCCTCAGTCTCGATTTCCAAATCCGATGAACCCACCGCACCTCGCGGAACGGTCTCGCTACCGCTCGTTGGTCGCGTCGCGGCTGGGATTCCCATTCTGGCCGAGCAGAATATCGAAGACACTTTTACTATCCCGACCGAAATCGCCACTGATCAGGGTTCCTTTATCCTTGAGGTACATGGGAGCTCAATGATCAATGTCGGCATCTTCAATGGCGATTACATCATCGTCCGTGAACAAAAGAGTGCCATGAACGGCGAAATTGTCGTGGCCATGATTGATGGTTCAGCGACCGTCAAGACGTTCTATAAGGAGCAGGGGCGCGTACGCCTGCAGCCTGAGAATGACACCATGGAGCCTATCTATGCAACGAATCCCGTTATCTTGGGCAAAGTCGTCGGCTTGATGCGCCGGTTCTCGTAATGCAAAAACGCATTACCATCTTTGATACCGTCCGCGGGTTTACGATGATTTCAATGGCAGGTTTTCACGCTTGCTACGATCTCGCCTATCTGTACGGTTGGGATATGCCCTGGTTTACCCAGACTGTCTTTCAAGACATCTGGCGCGCCAGCATCAGCTGGGTATTTTTGTTTATCGCGGGTTGGATGTGCACGCTCTCACGCAACAATGCTAAACGAGCGGCCAAGTACGCTGCCGCCGCTTTGGTCGTATGGATTGCAACGACGCTTGTCTCAGTCGATGACTCAGTGAACTTTGGCATCATTTTCTGCATGGCGGCGTGCACCGCCATTATTGCGTTCGCGCGCCCGGCTCTCGATAGGGTGCCGGCAGTATGGGGTATAGCGATTTGCCTGATACTCTTTGCCTGTACCTGGAGCATTCCTAAAGCAGCCTACCCTATCCCCTATCTAGCTTGGCTGGGGTTCCCAGGTCCAGACTTTGTCTCCGGTGATTACTATCCACTCATCCCATTCTTTTTATGTACCTCACAGGCTTCTTTGCCGCCCATGCGGCA
>CABUWR010000047.1 GCA_902495265.1 uncultured Collinsella sp.
ATGCCGCCCGCCTCTGCCCCCGCGCCCGTCGTGGGCCGCTTTGCCCCGTCGCCCTCGGGCCGCATGCACTTGGGCAACGTGTTCAGTTGCCTGTGCGCGTGGCTTTCGGCCCGCAGGCAGGACGGCCGCATCGTACTGCGCATCGAGGACCTGGACGATCGCTGCAAGCGTCCGGAACTTGCCGCTCAACTGATTGACGACCTGGCCTGGCTGGGGCTTGAGTGGGACGAAGGCCCCTACTACCAGCACGATCGCCTGGACTTGTACGAGGACGCCCTGCACCAGCTGCAAGACGCCGGCCTCACCTACCCCTGCTTTTGCACGCGCGCCGAACTCCACGCCGCGAGCGCACCGCACGCCAGCGACGGCACGCCCATCTATCGCGGCGCCTGCCGAGGCCTTTCTGCCGAGGAGGTTGCCCGCCGCAGCATCCTGCGCGCTCCGGCCACGCGCCTGCGCGTGCCCGCCGTCGACGACCTCGCAGACGATGTGGTCGAATTTGTGGACCGCACGTATGGTGCCCAATGCGAGGCGCTCGCCACCGAATGCGGCGACTTTTTGGTGCGCCGCAGCGACGGCGTGTTTGCCTATCAGCTAGCCGTGGTGGTCGATGACGCCGCCATGGGCGTCACCGAGGTCGTGCGCGGATGCGACCTGCTGGGCTCCACGCCGCGCCAAATCTACCTGCAGCATCTGCTGGGACTTCCCACGCCGCACTACGCGCACATTCCGCTGCTCATGTCGCCGGACGGCCGCCGCCTTTCCAAGCGCGACCGCGATCTGGACCTGGGCGAACTACGCGCCCGGTTTGGCACGCCCGAGGCACTGCTGGGCTGGCTCGCCGGGCAAACGGGCATCGCGCCGGACACCACGCCGCGTACCGCCGAGCAGTTGGTCGAGCACTTTGGCTGGGATGTCATCCGCGCGCACCGGGAGAACATCACTGTAACGGTCGAGTAGCCAGCCACCGCGCCTCTACGCAACATCCCAGGGCTGGAGTTCGTCACCCAGGCGAACGATGCAGTCGTAGAGCACGGTGTGGCGTTCGGCCGGGTTGGCATCCCGATGGAAATGCCCGTAGTACCAGCGTTTGTAATCCAAGTGGTCTTCCAGCTCATCGAAAAATGCCGTGAGCTGATCAACGGCGGGGTAATTCCAGCCGGGTGCCGGATAAAGCGTGGGCGAAAGCATGCGCGTAGAGCAGGTGTGGGTGATCACGTAGTCGACCTTCCAGCCCACGCTGTCGAGCTTTGCCCGCGCCTCCTCAAAGTTGCGCTCGTCCGGCAGCTCCTGTGGCCACCAGCTGGAATACGGTATGCGGTATTCCTTGTCCACGCTCGTGGCACCGCCCATAGTAAAGATCGTTGAGTCATCGAGCTCAAAAATCTCGGCACGCGCCAGACGCCGTATGGGAGAGGCATCCGACAGGCGCTGCGTCAGCCCACCGTGCCACAACTCCATGGGGCGCTCTGCCCAGTGATCGAAACGCTCGTGGTTGCCGTCGACAAACAGTACGGTATAGGGACGCGATTCCAGCCAGGCGATATCAGCGCACTCCTCGGCAGAGAAATCCCACGGAAAGCCAAAGTCGCCCGCGACGATTAGATAGTCGTCGCTCGTCAGACTATCCCCAAGCTCCCAATCGCGCAGCTTTTGCATGTCGAGGCCGCCGTGAATATCGCCCGTCACATAGACCGTCATCGGATCACCACTCCCCTGTAAGTCGCTAGCCACATTCTGCACGATCACTAAGCCAACCGTTCCAGCCCTTCCATCCCTTAGGGCTTACCCCTCGTTCTTCCATCCAAACGGGTCGAGTACCCAAAAAACCAGATCGAGCACGCCACCGGTCATCATGGCGCCGGCAAGGGCCATGCAAACGTGCAGAGAGCTGGCGCTTCGAAGCATGTCGAACGGCCCCAGAACAGCCAGCAGCGCGACCGCTGCGCCGGCAAGGCACAGCACGAGGCACGGCCCCGCGTCCTTGACGCACTTCTTTGCGAGATGTTTGGTGTTGTCACTCATCGATATCGAACTCCTTAGAGGACCGTCGTTCAGATGCATGCCGCCGCGGCAGAGCAGGGCGGCAGGGAAAGTGTCACATGTCGTGCGGACATCAATGGAGAAACCGCCTGCACGACCAACCCTTGACGCCGCTTTGCTACCGGCACCCCATCCCCCGCTATTGAGGTCTAATACTTTTCCGCGAAGTGAACGGCTGTTTTTGGACCCCTGAAACATCCGCACCTTTCGGCGGCAAAATCGCAGGATTTCGGCATTAAAACCGCAGGAAGCGGCACCTCTAAAGTGTCGATGCTTCGGGGGTCCGTTTTCACTCGTTCACTTCTCGGGAAAGCATTAGACCTCGCCATCAGCTGTCCCAAAGATCAGACCGTCCCTCCTTCTCGCCACGCAAAACCTGCCTTTTCTGCCCCAGCCCGCCTCCGCACCACCCAAAAACTCATCCAACATTAATCTTGGCTCAAGAATCGCTTAATCTATAACCTGCACTATAGAGTTCGACCAAGGGCGGGGCGGCACCGCGCAACGCAGACCGCCGAACGCAACGCTCGCGCCCGGGCAGATCGCCCGGCGTCGCGCCCATCGAACGAAAGGACAGGTCATGGACGACCTCGAAAAAGTTGAAACCATCCGCACCAAGTGCAACGTGAGCTACACCGATGCCAAGGCCGCGCTCGACGCCGCCGACGGCAACGTTTTGGACGCCATCATTTGGCTCGAGTCGCAGGGCAAGACCCAGACCACGTCAGCGCACGCCGCCACCGAATCCACGCCGGTCGACGAGCCCTCGGCCGAGATGGTCGCCGCGCAGGCCGCCTACGAGAAGTCGAGCGAAAAGACCGACTTCTCTAAGAAGATGGACAGCGTGTGGGAGTACCTCAAAAAGCTCTTCCGCCTGAGCCTGGACACCAAGTTTATCGCCACGCGCCGCGATGCAATCATCCTCAACATTCCCATCCTGATTCCCATCGTCGCGCTGTTTGCCTGGGGCGCCACGATTTGGCTGATGCTGCTTGGCCTGTTCTTTGGCATGCGCTACCGCATCGACAGCGACGGCGACGTGCCCGGCAGCATCAACAACCTGATGGATCACGCCGCCGACGCCGCGGACGGCATCAAGCAAAATCTGAACGACGACAAGTAATCACAGACGGGGGCACGCATGGCACGGATCCTGATCGTAGAGGACGAGGAGAAAATCGCCCGCTTTGTGACGCTCGAACTGGAGCACGAGGGCTACCAGGTGGAGCACGCCGCCGACGGCCGTACCGCCGTGGACCTGGCACTGGAGCACGACTACGATCTGATCCTGCTCGATGTATTGCTGCCGCAGCTCAACGGCATGGAGGTCCTGCGGCGTGTCCGCAAGCACAAGGACGTGCCGGTGATTATGGTCACCGCGCGCGATGCCGTGATGGACAAGGTTGCCGGGCTCGATGCCGGCGCCGACGATTACTTGACCAAGCCGTTTGCGATCGAGGAGCTGTTCGCACGGATCCGCGTGGCGCTGAAGCGCGCGGAGGCCGTGCGGGCGGCTTCGGGCGTTGGCGGCGCCGGCGCCGGGACTGGCGTAGCGAGCGGCACGGCCGCCGGTATCGTCACAATGTCCCCGGCAACCGACACGGCCCAGGCTGCTGCCACGCCCTCCCCCGCCACACTCACCGTGGGCTCGGTTGCGCTCGACCCCAACCGCCGCGAAGTCACGGTCGGCGGCTCGCCCATCGTGCTGACTGCCCGCGAGTTCGATGTCCTCGCCCTGCTTATGGCGCATGCCGAGACCGTACTCACGCGCGAGCGCATCGCGCACGAGGCGCTGGGCTACGAATACGTGGGCGACACCAACAACGTCGACGTGCACATCGCGCACCTACGCGCCAAGATCGAGGACGCTGGCGGCGCCCGCATCATCCAGACCGTACGCGGGGTGGGCTATGTCTGCCGCGCGTAACGCCGAGACCAAGCGCGTCACATCCATCGCCCGTGCCATCAACTGGAGCTATATGTGGCGCCGCCTGATGAGCTACGTCTGGCTCGATCTGTTGCTGGTGGCGATTGCGACGGCAATCCTCGTCTATGGATACAACCAGACGCTGCCCGACGGCGCGTTTGCCGCGGGGTGGATCCCCGGCGCCACCGTTCACGGCATATCGCTGACGCCCGCGCGCGGCTGGGACCTGGCCACGCTCACCTATACCGTCGAGCTTGCGCGTACCACCAAGACCTTCCCCCTCGCGCAGGACCTCGTCACGCTATGGCCTCTCTACCTTGTCGTTGTAGGTTGGCAGGTCATCAGCGTGCTCAACATGCTCGGCGGCGCCCGACGCGTGCGCCGCACCATGGCACCGCTCAACGACCTAGCCTTGCGCGTGGACGAGCTCGGCCGCATGCAGCTCTCCGGCGGCAAGATGGAAACGCTGGAGCAGGCCATCGAGCGAGCAAGCGTCGATTCGCCAAGCGTCACCACTGGCGACGCCGATCTGGCGAGTATCGAGGTCGCGCTCAACCGCCTGCTGCGCCAGATGCAAGAGGCCAAGCTGCAGCAGATGCGCTTTGTCAACGATGCGAGTCACGAGCTGCGCACGCCCATCGCGGTGATTCAGGGCTACGTAAACATGCTCGACCGCTGGGGCAAAGACGACCCGGACGTACTAGCAGAGTCCATCGCCTCGCTCAAGACCGAAAGCGAGCATATGCAGGAGCTCGTGGAGCAGCTGCTGTTTTTGGCGCGCGGCGATGCCGGCCGCACCGTGCTGCGGCGCGCGAATACCAACCTGGCCGCACTGATCGGCGAGGTTTGCGAAGAATCGCAGATGATCGATACCGAGCACACGTATCGACTGGCCTTTGACGCCGCGCTTGCCAGCGACCCGCGCTGCGACGCGCCCGTCGACGTGGCGCTCGTGAAGCAGGCTCTGCGCGTGATCGTGCAAAACGCCGCCAAGTATTCGGACGCGGGAACGACCGTCACATTTGGCATAACGCCGGATGCGGGCGCGGGCACGATCGACATAAGCGTTGAGGACGAGGGCATCGGCATGAACCAGGAATCCGCAGCTCACGCGTTCGAGCGGTTCTACCGTGCCGACAACGCGCGCGATGTCGGTGCACAGGGTTCGGGCCTGGGGCTCGCTATCGCCAAGTGGATCGTCGACAGCCACGGCGGCGTCATCGGTGTGACCTCGGTCGAGGGCGTCGGCAGCCGCTTTACGATTCGCCTGCCGCGGTAGGGGCGCCTCTCACGAATCGAAGGTGAATGCTTTTCCGCGAAGTGAACGACCTATTTTGGACCCCCCGAAGCATCCGCACTTTTTGGCGCCAAAATCGCAAGAAAAACCTGACAAAACCGCAGGAAACGGCGTCTCCAAAACGTCGATGCTCCAGGGGTTCGATTTCACTCGTTCACTTCGCGGAAAGCCATTCACCTTCGATTTACGTTAGCCCGTCAGTCACCCTCTCGGTATTAAAAATGGGGCAAGGCCACGCGCCTTACCCCATTTTTTGCTAACTAAAGCAGCTTGTGCGCTACTCGCGGCACAGGTGCACGGCGAAACCGGCGAACTCGCGCTTAAAGTACACGAGCTTGGTGCCGCCGTCGGGCAGCAGTACGCGCGACCCCTCGTTGACCTCGAGTCCGCGCTCGGCAAACCACTTCTCGGCCGCATCGATGTCGTTGACGGCAAAGCCAATGTGGCCCTTGGTGCCACGACCGTTCTGCTTCATGACCTCGACCAGCGAATCGTTAAAGTACGAAACCGGGGTCTCGATAACGGGCAGGCCCATCATCGTCGAGAACAGCTCCGCGATCTCCAGGGCATCGGCCGGGTCGGTGGCGTTGATGCCCACGTGAGCGACGCGCATGCCAAAGAGCTCTACCGGGTTGGCGTTCTGCTCACTCATACAGTCAGCGCCTACTGAGCCATGACGTCGAGGACGGCCTTCTCGGCGGCGACGCGGTTCATGCCGGTCATGAAGGGCACGCCGCTCACGTACGGGCAGGTGAGGCCCTCGGGGGCAACGGTGGTGGCGATCAGCAGGTCAGCGCCCTCGTCGCAGTAATCCTTGGCCTCGGAGATGGCGCACTGCACGATCTCGTACTTGTCGGCGTAACCGTTGGCGTCGAGCAGGGTAGCGACCTTCTGGGCAACGAGCGTGGAAGTAGCAGCGCCAGCACCGCAAGCCAAAACGATCTTCTTCATAGGTAATGTCTCCCTTCGTGGTTTACTTTAGGTAAGTGTACCGCAGCGAGCGATGGCGCTCGGCCTCGATGAGCTTTTATGCCAGTTTGCTTGCGCGCTGCGTATAATACATCTAGTACGTGTTGTCATACCGCTCGCTTTATGAGCGACTAAGGACCCCAATATGCCCGATTCCCGCACCCTCTGGACCGCCGTCGTCATCATCTGTATCGCCGTGTCGGTGTTCTTTAGCGTCAAAAAACGCACCACGTTTAAGCGCCTGCAGCAGCTTATGGCTGCCAAGCAGTGGGACGAGTTCGATCGCTTGCTCGATGGCAAACTCACCAGCATGCTGTACCCGCGCTATAACCGCGACTACCTGCGCCTGAACTCCTATCTGCTGCGCGAGGACCACAAGCGCGCCGACGAGATGTTCGATTTGCTGCTGGGACTCAATCTGCCCAAGATGCAGCGCGTCGACCTGGTGATTAAGGCCTTTAACTACTACGTTGGCCAGGAGGACCGCAAAAAATCCAAGGAGCTCCTGCACGAGATCAAGGGCTTTGAGGGCGGTCAGGCCGAGGCAGTCGCACACGAATGCCAGCTGATGTACGACACGATGATCTTGAAGCGCCACAACGACATTCCCGAGCTGGAGCGCATGCTCAAGGAGGCCGGTGACGACAAGGTCAAGAGCTGCCGCCTGGAATACCTGCTGGCCCTGCAGTACAAGAACAAGGGCGACGAAGCCAAGTTCCAGGAGTTCCTGGAGAAGTCGGGCCAACACTCGATGGCCGTCAACGCGTAACGGACGGCTTGTGCTAGACTTCTAGTCTCACGGGGGCGTGGCGGAATTGGCATACGCAGGAGACTTAAAATCTCTCGCCGCAAGGATTGTGGGTTCGAGTCCCACCGCCCCTACCATGTATTGTTTACGAGCCCGTGTCCCCCAGGGATGCGGGCTCGTTTCTTTTGGACGCCGGTGGGGCTTTAAGTTGCGGTGGAATAGTTCCTGTTTTGGCTGTTTACCGGCCCATTTAAGAACTATTTCACCGCAACTCAGAGGGAGACGGTTAAAGAGCGCTCAGACTCGGGGTCCAGGCGATGGTGGGGGTTGCACCGTCGAGAGTCTCGTTGATGGTGGCGGCCATGCCGGCGAGTAGGCTATTCTCGCTTACGGTGAGCGTCTTGTAGCCGCCGGCACGCATGAGCTCGCGGATTACCACGGCGCCAGCCAAGATCACGCCCGCGCGTTTGGGCTGCACACCCGGTAGCGCGGCGATGCCGTCCGCGTCCAACACAGACATGTGCTCGATAGCAGCCGAAATCTGTTCCATCGAAAGCTCGCGCAGGTGCACGAAGCTCGAATCATACGGCTCCAGCTCGTGAACCAGCGCCACGAGCGTGGTGACGGTGCCACCCACGGCGACCAAGCGCTCTGCACGCTCAAAATTGCTCGGCAGGCCCTCAAAATAGGCGGCAAACTGCTCGCCCGCCCAGTTGGCAGCGGCAGCAAGCTCGCCGTCCGCAGGCGGCAGTGCCGAGAAAAACCGCTCCGTCACGCGGCGACAACCGATGTCCAGCGAACGCGTACCCTCCAGCGCGAAGACCCCACGCTCCGGTGCGTACACACCCGTCGCGAGTTCCGTGGACCCGCCGCCCGAATCCGCGACAATAATGCGCTCGCCGGCAAAGTCGTGCGCCACGCCAAAAAACGTCAGGCGCGCCTCGACCTCGCCCGGAATCACCTGCGGTTCGAGCCCCAGCTCGCGCAGGCCGTCCAGCAGCAGGGCGGCATTGGACGCATCGCGCGCGGCGCTCGTGCACGTGGTGCAGATGCACACGGCCCCAAAGGCACGGGCCTCGTCCACAAACATCCGGCACGCAGCGAGCACACGCTCAACGGCCGCCTCGCAAAAGCGACCTGTCGCGTCCACGCCCTCGCCCAGGTCGGTAATCTCGGTGTGCTTGGACGATTCCACGATCGCCCCGCTCTCGACCTGCGCCAGCACCAGTCGCGACGACACCGTTCCCAGGTCGATCGCGGCTACCTTATAGCGTTTGCAATCTGCCATTGCGGGCTCCCCTCCGGGCGCTATTTGCCGTTGGACACGACCGTCTGGCCCTCGACACCGTTAAACCCAAACAGCATGTCGAGCACCTGGATGTACCACGGCGCGTCCTTACCGAC
>CABUWR010000048.1 GCA_902495265.1 uncultured Collinsella sp.
CGTCGTTGGCGACAAAGCGGCCCTCGCCGTGGCTGATGGCGACGGTGTAGGGGTCGTCCAGGCTGCACTGCGACAGCCACGGGGACAGGTTGGACGAGATGCGGGTGCGAACCAGACGGCTCTGATGGCGACCGATAGTGTTGAACGTCAGCGTGGGCGCATCGGGCGTGGCGTCGACGATGTCGCCGTAGGGCACCAGACCGAGCTTGATCAGGGCCTGGAAGCCGTTGCAGATGCCCAGCATCAGGCCATCGCGGGCCTTGAGCAGGTCGCGGACTGCCTCGGTGACTTCGGGAGCGCGGAAGAACGCCGTGATGAACTTGGCGGAGCCATCGGGCTCGTCGCCGCCCGAGAAGCCGCCGGGGATCATGACAATCTGGCTTGCACGGATGCGGCGGGCAAGCTCGTGGGTGCTCTCGGCGACGGCCTCGGGCGTGAGGTTGTTGATCACGAAGGTGTCGGCCTCGGCGCCGGCGGCGCGGAAGGCACGGGCGCTATCGTACTCGCAGTTGTTGCCGGGGAACACGGGGATTACCACGCGCGGGCGGGCGATCTTGGCGCCGCTGTACACGTGGATATCCTTGGCACGGAAGTCGATGGTCTCGACCTTGGCAGTCTCGCCGGCGCTGCGGTAGGCAAAGACGCCCTCGATGCCGCTCTCCCAGGCCTCTTGGAGCCCGGAGAGCTCGATGACCTCGGAGCCGGTATCGATGACATAACCCTCGACGGTGGTGCCCAGGGGCTCGACGACAACGCCGTCGGCGACCTCGGGCAGCTGGGCATCCTCGGCAAGCTCGACGATAAAGCTGCCATAGAGCGGGGTGAAGAGGCTCTCCACGTCCACATCCTCGGCAAGCTCGATACCGATCTGGTTGCCGACGCACATCTTAAAGAGGCTCTCGGCGCCGCAGCCGTAGCCGGGCGTGGAGACGGCCAGGGCGTCGCCGGTGGCGGTGAGTGCCTCGACGGCGTCAAATGCGGCGAGCAGCTGCTGGGCATCGGGACGGTAGTCCTCGCCATAGGTGGCGGGGGCGATACGGACGACGCGATGCGTGAGACCCTTGAACTCGGGGGAGACGGCGCGGGCCGCCTTGCCCACGGCGACAGCGAAGCTGATGAGGGTCGGCGGAACGTTGAGCTCGCCGGCCTCGTCCTCAAACGAGCCACTCATGGAGTCCTTGCCGCCGATGGCGCCGGCACCCAGGTCGACTTGGGCCATAAGGGCGCCTAGGACGGCTGCCATGGGCTTGCCCCAGCGCTCGGCCTCGGTGCGCAGACGCTCGAAGTACTCCTGGAAGGAGAGGTAGGCGCGCTTGTGCTCAAAGCCTGCGGCCACGAGCTTGGCGATGGACTCGACCACGGACAGGTAGGCGCCCGCAAACTGGTCGGCCTCCATCAGATAGGGGTTAAAGCCCCATGCCATAGCGCTCGCCGTGGTGGTCTCACCGTCCACGGGGAACTTAGCGACCATGGCAGAGCTCGGAGTGAGCTGCGTCTTGCCGCCAAAGGGCATGAGCACGGTCGCGGCGCCGATGGTGGAGTCAAAGCGCTCGGAAAGACCCTTGTTGGAGGCGACGTTGAGGTCGGTGACGAGCGAGGTCATGCGCTCGGCAAGCGTGGTGCCGGCCCAGCTGGGCTGCCACACGCTACGGGCGCACACGTGGGCGACCTGGTGCTTGGGTGCGCCGTTGGAGTTGAGGAACTCGCGGGACAGATCGACGATGGCGACGCCGTTCCATGCCATGCGCATGCGCGGCTCGGCGGTAACCTCGGCGATGACGGTTGCCTCCAGGTTCTCCTCGGCGGCGTAGCCCATGAACTCCTCGATGTCACCGTCGGCGACGGCGCAGGCCATGCGCTCCTGGGACTCGGAAATGGCGAGCTCGGTGCCGTCCAAGCCGTCGTACTTCTTGGTCACGGTATCAAGGTCGACATACAGGCCATCGGCAAGCTCGCCCACGGCGACCGAGACGCCGCCGGCGCCAAAGTCGTTGCAGCGCTTGATCAGACGGCAGGCATCGCCGCGGCGGAACAGACGCTGCAGCTTGCGCTCGACCGGGGCGTTGCCCTTCTGGACTTCGGCACCCGAGGTCTCGATTGACTCGGTGTTCTGGGTCTTGGAGGAGCCGGTGGCGCCACCGATGCCGTCACGGCCGGTGCGGCCACCCAGCAGGATGATCTTGTCGGTGGGGGCGGGGCACTCGCGACGAACGTGGTTTGCCGGGGTAGCGCCCACGACGGCGCCAACCTCCATGCGCTTGGCCACGTAACCGGGGTGATAGAGCTCGTTTACCTGGCCGGTGGCAAGACCGATCTGGTTGCCGTAGCTGGAGTAGCCGGCGGCAGCAGTGGTCACGAGTTTGCGCTGCGGCAGCTTGCCCTCGAGCGTCTCGGAAACCGGGACGGTGGGGTCGCCGGCGCCGGTGACGCGCATGGCTTGGTACACATAGCTGCGGCCCGAGAGCGGGTCGCGGATGGCGCCGCCCACGCAGGTGGCGGCACCGCCGAAGGGCTCGATCTCGGTCGGGTGGTTATGGGTCTCGTTCTTAAAGAGGAACAGCCAGTCCTGGTCCTCGCCATCGACATCGACCTTTACCTTGACGGTGCAGGCGTTGATCTCCTCGGACTCATCGACATCGGTCATGACGCCGGTCTTCTTGAGGTACTTGGCGCCGATGGTGCCCATGTCCATGAGGCAGACGGGCTTGGCGTCGCGGCCGAGCTCGTGGCGCATCTCCATGTAGCGGTCGAAGGCCTGCTGCACCACGGCGTCGTCGATCGTCACGTCATCCAGGACGGTGCCGAAGGTGGTGTGACGGCAGTGGTCGGACCAATAGGTGTCGATCACGCGGATCTCGGTGATGGTGGGGTCGCGATCCTCATCGCGGAAGTACTGCTGGCAGAAGGCAATGTCTGCCTCGTCCATAGCAAGGCCGCGATCGGCGATAAAGGTGGCAAGGCCGGCCTCGTCGAGCTCGCGGAAGCCGTCGAGCACCTCGACGGGTTGGGGCTCGGGCGTCTCCATGTACAGCGTCTCGGGCAAGTCGAGCGAGGCGATGCGCGCCTCGACGGGGTTCACCACGTAGTGCTTGATGGCCTCGATGGCGGCTTCGTCCAGAGCGCCCGAGAGCATATAGACCTTGGCGGAGCGCACGGCGGGGCGCTCGCCCTGGCTGATGAGCTGCACGCACTCGCTGGCGGAGTCGGCGCGCTGGTCAAACTGGCCAGGCAGGAATTCGACGGCAAAGACGGCGCCATCGCTTGCGGGGAGCTCGTCGTAGGTCACATCGACCTGGGGCTCGCTAAAGACGGTCGGCACGCAGGAGCGGAAAAGCTCCTCGTCGATGCCCTCGACGTCGTAGCGGTTGATGATCCTCAGGGCCTCGATGCCCTTGATGCCGAGAATCTCGGTCAGCTCGCCCTTGAGCTGCTGAGCCTCGACGTCGAACCCGGGTTTCTTCTCCACGTAGATACGAGAGACCATTGGTTCCTGCCTTCCTGATCGGTTGGGCGTACGGTACGGTATGCGGCAGCGGTCGGTTTGCGGGGCCTGCCCTGCGGTCGCCTTGAGCCACATGTTTGTAAACCTCACTATGATACGACAGCTCGTGGCGCGTTGCGGACGGCGAGGGTGCTACAGTGAAGCGCAAACAAGAGAAAGGCATCACATGGCATTCGTTTCACTCGCCATCATCGCGCTCGTGGCCTTTGCAAGCCCCTTCATCGCCTCGGCGATTCCCGGAAAACCCGTTCCCGAGACGGTCTTTTTGCTCGTGCTCGGTGCGGTGCTGGGACCTCATATGCTCGGCGTCATCCATGTAGATGCCGAGGTTTCGCTCGTGTCAGAGCTCGGCCTGGCCTTTTTGTTCCTGCTTGCCGGCTTTGAGATTGACCCTAAGAACATTACGGGTGTGGAGGGGCGCTACGGCTTGGCGACGTGGGCCGTCACGTTTGGTATCGCCTGGCTTGCCGTGCGCTTTACGCCGTGGTTCTCGGTCAGCCATTTCGACGGTATCGCCGTGACGCTCGCCTTGACCTCGACGGCGCTTGGAGCGCTCATGCCCATCTTGCGCGAGCGGTCGCTTGCCGGAACGCGCGTCGGTGATTCGATTCTCGCCTATGGTACGTGGGGCGAGCTCGGCCCCGTGCTCGCCATGTCGGTACTGCTGTCTGCCCGTACGGGCATCGAGACGCTGCTGATCTTGGGCTTATTTGCCGCCGTGTGTGTGCTACTTGCCGTGGTCCCCGGCCGTTCCAAACGCATCGGCAGCCGGTTTTTCGCCTTTATTCAGGAGCGCGCCGACACCACGTCGCAGACCTTCGTGCGCCTGACGGTGCTTATTTTGGTCACGCTCGTGGCGTTTTCCGCTATTTTTAGCCTCGATATCGTGTTGGGCGCTTTTGCCGCCGGCTTTGTCCTGCGCTACATCATCCCCGAGGGCAACCATACGCTCGAGACCAAGCTCGATGGCCTGGCCTATGGCTTTTTGATTCCGGTGTTCTTTACCGTATCGGGCGCGAAGATCGATCTGACGGCTGTGGCGTCGCGCCCGGGCTTGCTCGTGGGCTTTATCGTGGCGCTGCTGATTATTCGTGCCGTGCCCATTCTCATCTCTATGAGCATTTGTCCCGTGACGCGCGATGTGTCGGCGTATGGTCGCATTACGGTGGCCCTGTACTGCACCACGGCGCTGCCGATCATCGTTGCCGTGACAAGCGTTGCCGTCAACGCGGGCGCGCTGTCGCAAGATATTGCGTCGGTCATGGTTGCCGCCGGTGCCATCACGGTGTTCTTGATGCCATTGCTCGCGCAGCTCTTCTACCGCGTGGTCGACGCCGCACCGGTCGCCGCCGTGGCAGAAGTTGCCGAGCATCCATCCGATGCGCTCGACATTCTGCGCGCCCATCACGATTTGGCGAGTCTGCTCGCACGCGAGCACGAGCTGCTGACCTCGCATGGACATGGTCGTGTATTCGAGGGCCTGCCTACGCTCGATACGATTGCCGATCGTCTTTCCGCCGAGGCAGCGAGCGGCCACATCGATGCCCGCATCGTGGACGCGGCGCACCTGCTTGCCGATAAGACCTATGGAGACGAGGTCGACCCGTCCAAGCTGACTCCGCGTGAGCGCCGCCGCCTGGAGCGCGCCAAGCTCGCCGTGCACGAATACCGCCGCCGCATGCTGGAGCTCTACGCGCGCGATGAAGCACAGGACGACGACGGTAAGTAGTAAGGAATGCCGGGATACGGGTTCCGTCCAAATAATAGAAGGCGCGCTGCCTGCGGTTGATGCAGGCAGCGCGCCTTTTGCGTTGAGCAATGTTGAGGCTAGGAGTCGTGGCTTGCGACCTTTAGGAGCGGGCTGCTCCGTCGACGGGGAGAATGGCGCCCGTGACATAGGAGGACATGTCGCTTGCCAAGAAGACAAAGGCGTTGGCGACATCCTCGGGCTCGCCCATGCGACCCAGCGGAATGGTGGCGATGATGGGCTTGATGACCTCTTCGGGCAGGTTGGCGACCATATCGGTCTTGGTTACGCCAGGCGCGACGGCATTGACGCGAATACCCATGGGGGCGAGCTCGCGTGAGAGCGACTGGACCATGCCGTTGACGGCAAACTTGGACGTAGGATAGCCGACGCCGGAGGGCTGGCCATACTTGGCGACCATTGAACTCGTGGTGGTGATGGTGCCGCCGTGGCCGGCTTCGGTCATGATCTTGGCGGCAGCCTGGTGACCGTTAAAGACGGCGACGACATTGAGGTCCATGACCTTTGCAAACTCTTCGGCCGTGTAATCCAAAAGGGGCGAGCGCTGGGAGATGCCGGCGTTGTTGACGACCGTGTCCAAGCCGCCCATGTCGGCTGCGGCCTGGGTAAAGGCCTCGGTTACGGCTTCGAGCGAGGTGAGGTCGCAGGAGCGGCCCCAGACCTTGGCGTCGGGATAGGCGGCTGTCAGCTTCTCAACGGCCGTATCGGCAGTCTCCTGGCGCGAGCCAAAGACGGTGACGACGGCGCCCTCCTCGATAAAACGGCAGGCGATGGCATAGCCGATACCGCGTGTGCCTCCGGTGATGATTGCTTTCTTGCCCTCGAGCAGCATATCGCTTCCTCTCTTGTGCGGATGGATACTTGCAGCACAGCATAGTGGCGGCAAAAAATAGCTGACGCCGCATATCGGTAAACGGTATCCACGGTTGTTTACGAACGGTCAAGTTGTTCAAACGTTAGTCGACCACTTCGTGCATAAGATGTAACTAAAAGGGGCTCCCATCCAATCGGATGGGAGCCCCTCATGCGTTATTTGATTTGCCGAGAATCGGGCTAGTTCGCCATGACGCCTTCGGTCCAGGCCTCGACGTCCTCGATGCGCAGAACGTTGGCGACTTCGGCCACGCAGTCGACGCTGGCAAGCTCGGCGGCGGCAGCCTGGACGTCCTTCTCGAGCGCGCGGTGCGTCAGGAAGATGACCGAGCAGGCATCGCTGACACCCGACTTGCCGTCCTCGACCTGGTTGATGAGCGAGATCGAGATGTTGTGCTTGGCAAAGATATCGACCGTCTCGGACAGGGCGCCCACGCGGTCGGCGACCTTCAGGCGCACATAGTACTTGGTCTGGAGCTCGTCCATGGGCTTAAAGGCGAGGTTGTGACCATAGGGCTCAATCTCGGGCAGCGGAGCTACGCCGCGGCTGATCTGCTCGGAGAGCGACAGGATATCGCCCACGACGGCGCTCGCGGTGGGGAAGGAGCCTGCGCCGGCACCGTAGAACATGGTCTCGCCCACGGCGTCGCCTACCACGTAGACAGCGTTCATGGCGCCGTTGACCTTGGCAAGCATGTGGTCGGCGGGGATCAGCGTGGGGTGCACGCGAACGTCGACGCCGGCGTCGGTGTTGCGGGCGATGCCGAGCAGCTTAATGGTGTAGCCGAGTTCGCGGGCCTGGGCGATGTCCTCGGCGCCGATGGTGCGAATACCCTGCTGGTACACATCATCGGTGGTCACGCGGGTGCCAAAGCCGATGGAGGCGAGGATCGCCGTCTTGCTGGTGGCGTCGAAGCCGTCGACGTCGGCGGACGGGTCGGCCTCGGCGTAGCCCTTGGCCTGGGCGTCGGCGAGCACGTCGGCGTAATCGGCGCCCTCGGCGTCCATGCGCGACAGGATATAGTTGGTGGTACCGTTGAGAATGCCGGCGATGGTCAGGATCTTGTTGCCCACCAAGTCGTGCTCGAGCGTGCTCACGATGGGGATGCCGCCGCCGCAGCTGGCCTCGCACTTAATCTGCACGCCGCACGCGCGCGCCTTCTCGGCGAGCGTCTCGACATGACGGCCCAGCAGGGCCTTGTTGGCAGAGACGACGTGCTTGCCGTTCTCGAAGGCGGTGGTGAAGATCTCGGTCGCGGGGTGCTCGCCGCCGATGAGCTCGACGACGATATCGACGGCGGGGTCGGTGACGACGTCGTGCCAGTCACTCGTAAAGGCCTCGCGCTCAATGCCTGCCGCCTCGACCTGCTCCCAAGCAAGCGCGCAGGCGCGGGTCAGCTTAAGGTCGATGCCGTAGGCTGCAAGGTACTCATCGTGGTGGCTCTTGATCAGACGGGCCACGCCGCCGCCGACGGTTCCCAGACCGATGAGGCCGACGTTCACGGTGCGCAGGGGTTCGCTCATAGATAGCTCCTTCGTGCATCTTATGGATGGATTAACCGCTTAAAGGTTGAGTGCATTCTAGCGTGAACCGAGGGCGCGTGCTCGCCAGGCAACAGGAGTCGCACAAAACGGCACCCCCGAAACGCTGCGGAAACATTGGAAACATGCTCACTACATACGACCTACAGCCTATGTGATTCAGGACGGCAAGTACATCGCCGCCTAGGTGTGCACAAAACGCGACCGGTGAGGCTGTTTAAATCAGGGCAGGGACGCTTGTAACAGAACGGAAACAATACTTTCACACA
The DNA here is from genome assembly GCA_902495265.1 of uncultured Collinsella sp. Lineage (GTDB taxonomy): Bacteria > Actinomycetota > Coriobacteriia > Coriobacteriales > Coriobacteriaceae > Collinsella. Next base: position 7,955 of record CABUWR010000048.1, read on the forward strand.
ATAAAGTGGCTAAACTGCATAAACCGACAGAAATACGCATAATTTTGGATAAATGGACAAAACAAAAGAAAAGTTGAAATAATCGCCACTTTTCTCAACTAAAGCGTCTACTATTTTGCGAACGCCGAACACGGCGAAGGATGGCCTGTCGGGTTACCGAAACCCGACGAGATTTGAGAGGAGAGCCGCATGTCGAGCCTCACCGGTAAGTCATTGAACCCTGTTATGAATCGCAGGAGCGTTATCGCGAGCGCAGCAGGTCTGGGGGCGATGTCCATTCTAGCTGGCTGCTCCTCCAACGGCGGCGACAGCGGTTCCGCTTCGAGCGACGCTTCGTTTAAGATCGGCACCATCGGCCCGCTGACCGGCGCCAACGCGTCCTACGGCAAGTCCGTTACCCAGGGTGTCGAGCTTGGCTGCAAGGA
>CABUWR010000049.1 GCA_902495265.1 uncultured Collinsella sp.
CATGCAGCAGCTCACCGAACAAGAAAAGAAACGCATCCAGCGGTACTGCACATACCCCAAGATCGCAGCGACCGCACTCATCATGTCGTTCGTAGCATGCCTGTTGATGTTGCCGCTCCAAATGATCAACGATATCGCGTTCCACCAAAAGGAATTCCAACCCGCGGGCATATATACCGCCATCGCACTCACCGTAATCGAGCTCGCCATCTTTTGCTATTGCGCCCTTGCACCACGCTTTGGGATGCAGGGCAAACAGTGGAAGGAGCTGCAGGGCAGGCTTGCGGTAGCCCAGACCAACAAGGACCGTTCCGCGGAGGTCGCCGGCGTACTTGCCACGCAAGCTGCCGGCCGCCTGCTCAAGAACAGCGATAACGATCTCGCGCGCAACCTGGGCGGTGCCGCCGAGGTCGCCGGCGCCGTGGGGGCAGTCACCACGGCGGCAGACGTGCTGGCCGAGACCTCGAGCAATGCCGAGGCCATGGCAAACGCATACGGTGTGACGATTCCAAGCGTCAAGAAGCAGATCATAGCTCTCGCGGTGTTGCCCGTCATTGTGCTGCTTGGCGTCTACATCCCGCAGTTTGTCCAGGGAAATAACGAGCTTCAGGCAAGAAAGGCTGCAGCCGCCGAGCAGCTCGCCATCGCGCAAGATGCCTTGGAGCCCGTGTGCGAACGCGTCGCGGCAGACGACCCATACGAGTCGTATCACGACTACGGCTACCGCATTATCGGCTATCTGCGCGATAATGACCTCGGCGCTCAAGCAGCCTATGTCTACCTTTCTTTCGATGCAGATGGCATGCTCACGGACGTCGATTACACCAGTCAGATCGACCCCGAGGCAAGCCCTGCAGACAACCTCGCCCGCGCCGAGCAGGATATCGCGACGCTCTGCGCCCCGCTCAACGGGTTGGACATTTCCGTTGCCACACCGGACCTCCTCACGCCATGCAGCCTGTCGGATGAATTTAAACAGGCATTTTTAGCCGGATCCCTATATGAAGAAATCAGCATCAAGACGGAGGACGAATCTATCAAGTCGTACTACACCTTTGACACCGAGCCCAAGGAAGAGTTCGACGAATACACCCACCCGGAAATTAGGCTCATGCTCTCTGCAAAGAAGAACTAAAGGCTTACGCTCTAATTGCCGCTCGCAAACATCGTCTATATCTCGAGGTCTAATACTTTTCCGAGAAGTGAACGGCTGTATTTGGACCCCCGAAGCATCGACATTCTCTGACGCCAAAACCGCAGGATTCAACAATCAAAACCGCTGGAAATTGCATCTCAAAAGTGTCGACGCTTCGGGGGTCCATTTTGACTCGTTCACTTCTCGGAAAAGTATTAGACCTCGAATTCACAAGCCGCTCAATGTGACAAAGGGACCGTCCCTTGTCACATTATTCAGAGCGCAGGGCCTCCACGGGATCCTTCCTGGATGCGCTGCGGGCCGGCAGCAGGCCGGCAACGACCGTCAGTAACACCGAAATTGCAATGAGCACCAGCGCATCCTGCACGGGCAGGCTCATCAGATTGGGCACCTGTTTGGCAGCAAGCGCCCAGGCATTAACCGGAAAGCTCACGGCCATCACAACGACAATGGCAAAGACGCCGGCGATGAGGCCCTCGATAAAGGTCTCGGCATTGAATACGTTGGCCACGTTGCGCTTCGACGCGCCGATCGCACGCAGGATGCCAATCTCCTTTTTGCGTTCCAGCACGCTGATGTAGGTGATGATGCCGATCATGATGGAGCTCACCACCAGGCTGATACTCACGAATGCGATGAGCACCAAGCTGATGGTGTTCACGATATCGGTCACCGAGCCCATGATGATGCCCATGTAGTCGGTGTACGAGATCGCCTGCTCATCGTGGCCGACGGCTTTGACCTGCTTGTTGTACGCATCGATGTGATCGAGCACACGCTCCTTAGCCTCAAAGTCACGCGGGAAAATCTTGACCGAGATGGGGTCGGCCTCGTCCGCATAGCCCAGTGTGGTCAGATTGTTATCGTAGGTGAGCTTCGACGCCTTGGCATAGCTCATCATGAGCGAGCTCAGGTCCTCGGCGTCCATGTTGAAGTGAATGGCATGAGCAAAGGCACTCGCATCCACGCGCATGGCGCTCGCCAGGCTAGCAAAACTCGACGACATCCGCGTCGCCATCTGGCCCATGAGCCCTGCTGCGCCTGCCTTGAGCTGAGCTGACACCGTCGCCGCAATCTGATCGCTGATCGACTTCATCATCTGATCCATAGCCTGCTGCAGATACGGAGCCAGCTGCTTTTGCACATAGTCGGTCATCGCCCGCTGCAGGCGCTCGGCCAGGGCATCGCCACCGAGTGCCTTGAGCTGAGCCAGGTATTGCTGGGCTGCCGTATCACTCTCAAGATACGTCGAGAACGCGGCGGCAAGCTTTGACGCGTCCTTAAGATCATCGGGTGTCAGCGCCTTAAACTGATCAGACTGCAAAAAGCTCTCAAACAGCTGGTTGGCAAGCGTTCCCACCTGCTGCATTTGCTCGGGCGTGAGTTCCAGACCGTCAAAGATACCTGAGAAATCTGGGGCCGGCGCTTTGGCCATGATGTCGCTGAAGTCGATGTCCCTACCAACGCCCGAAAGGTCAATGTCCAGCACGGACAAATCGATACCAGAAAGGTCCATACCGCCGGCTGCACCCGAGAGCGCAGACGCATCGAACGAGAACGCGCTCTTGAGCGCCGCCTCGTCCGCACTGAACATGCTGCCCAGATCCACGCCTTGCTTGGCCTCGCCCTGCAGTTCATCGAAAGACTTGCCCGTAAAGACATCCGTCTCGGGGTGGGCGAGTTGCTCCTGCACAATCTGCGAATCGGCGGCGCGCTCCATAAGCTGGCGAGTCAGCGCATGTGTATAGGCAATGCCCGGAGACAACGCACTCGCATTGGCTGTCTCGTTAGGTCGCACCACGCCCACAATGTGCACGTCGATACCGTCGGCAACCTTGGCGGCCATAAAGTCGGCATCACCAGACATGTCGGTCCATATGCCGGTCTCTTCGTTTTTGCGATAGGCATCGGCCGGCGACAGCATCTTAAACGTCGTGGACAGCGCATCGTCGTAGGTAAAGTCGGTACCGGTCTCGGGTGCTTTGACCCCACCGTCGGCCGTCATAGCACTGTTAACCAGGTCGTTGAGCTCATCGATATTCAGCGCACCGATGCTATAGAGCGTGTAGTCGCCCACCGTACCGCGGCTCGAAAGCACCATCACGGCTTCGTTGGCGGACGTGGGCCAATGACCGGCGACGACATCGTACTGGCTGTCGAGCAGGCTCTGGTCGTCAATCATCTCGTTAAAGACCGAGGTTCCCATGGATTCCATGCTCACCGTTGCCGCCGAGCTCGCGCCTCCGCTCATGGCCTCGGTCATGGCGTTGGGCACCAGCCGGACAGGCTTCTCATCGCCCTTGCCGGCACGATAGACAACCGGCGATACACCGTAGCCGTACTGAATGGCGTTGACCTCTTTATCGATGCCGTCGCCACCGGCATCGAGCCATGCCTTAAAGCTCGTCATGTCGTTGGACTTAACGCTTGCAAACATGTCCTTTACGGCCGTAACCACGGGGATCTTATCGGTTCCCTTAGCCTTGCCGCCGGCGCTGTCGTCGGACGAATCCTCGCCGTTGGACGCCTCATCATCCGTGGCCCCCTGTCCGCCCATCATGGACGACAGGTCGTAATCCTGCTTGGAGATGGTGAGCGGGTAGCTCGAGAGCGTATCCTCCTCGACCTTTTTGATGTAGCCGTTTACGCCATTGGACAGCGCCAGAATCGCCGCGATACCGATAATGCCAATCGAGCCCGCAAAGGCAGTCATGGCCGTACGGCCTTTTTTGGTCATAAGGTTTCGGGCAGAAAGCCCCAGCGCCGTCACAAAGCTCATCGAGGTTTTGCGCGTAGGCTTGGCTTCGCGGCGCGTGGCGTCAGCGACATCGAAAGGATCGGAATCGTCGGTGATCTTGCCGTCCGCCAGGTTAACGATGCGCGTGGCGTATTGGTACGCCAGCTCGGGATTGTGCGTGACCATAATAACCAGACGGTCACGCGCCACATCCTTGAGCAGATCCATGACCTGTACGGATGTCGTTGAGTCCAGGGCGCCGGTCGGCTCGTCTGCCAGCACAATCTCGGGATCGTTGATCAGCGCACGGGCGATGGCCACACGCTGCATCTGCCCGCCCGAAAGCTGGCTCGGGCGCTTGTTAACGTGCTCGCCCAGGCCGACTTTCTCCAACGCCTCGCGCGCACGCTGGCGACGCTCGGCATGCCCCACGCCCGTGAGCGTAAGCGCCAGCTCCACGTTTTCCAAAATGGTCTGATGCGGAATGAGGTTATAGCTCTGGAACACAAAGCCGATGCGGTTGTTGCGATAGGCATCCCAATCGCGATCGTGAAAGTCCTTGGTCGATATGCCGTCGATCAGCAAGTCACCAGAATCGAAATGATCGAGCCCACCGATAACGTTGAGCATCGTAGTTTTGCCCGAGCCCGAGGGACCCAGAATGGCCACGAACTCGTTATCGCGAAAAGACAGGCTTACGCTATCGAGCGCCACCTGCGTAAACGACTGCGTAACGTACCTTTTGCAAATACTCTTGAGCTCCAACATGGACGGCAACCTCTCCCACGCGGGCGCACTTGCCCGCTCTCCCCCGCCGTTCGTATTCGACGCGTTTGTCCTACTCTATCCCCATTTTTTGCCGGCGCCAGTGAGGAATGTAACGAAGCACGCCAAAAAACGAACGGGACGGCGCCTAAAAGAAGAGGCCCCGAGCGGGACCTCTATATGGTGGAGATTATCTTGAAAGGCAGCGGACTACTCCGCGCAGCGGCGCACGATCCTCGCCATGCTTTACGCGTTTTTTACTGCTCGCTATTCGCAATCGCCTGGTCGATAAGCTTGTCGAGTGCTGCGCGCTGCTCGGCGGAGCTAATGGCTCCCACGATGGGATCCCCTACGATGTTGCCGTTCTGATCGATGACATACGTTGTCGGGAACGAGAACAAATTTGACGTAAACTTACCGGCCTCGCTATCCGACTTGAACCAGATGTTCTTATATGTCACGCCCTTCTTGCTCAGCACGTCCTTGGCATCTGCGATCTCGCCCTTGTTGCCATCGAGCGTAAAGGAATTGACGCCCACGACCTGGCCGCCCTTCTCGGCAAGCTCCTGATTCAGCTTCTCAAGATCGCCCAGCTCGCCCACGCACGGCTTGCAGGTGGTGAACCAGAAGTTCATGACGGTGACCTTGTTCTTAGAGAACAGCTCGTCGCTGTTCACGTCGTTGCCATCCAGGTCCTTGCCCGTAAAGCTGGGGAACTTCGTCGCCTCGCTCGAAGCATTGGCACCAGCCGTCATGCCAGCGGCCGAAGCGTCGACGCTCTCGCCTGCGCTCGGCGTGCTTCCACAGCCGGGGAACTCCTTCTCCAAGCTCTCGAGCTTGTCCTCGATCTCCTTAATCTGCTGTGCACCGGCCTTGAGTGTCTTAAGCTCATCCGCCGTAAACTTATCCTTGGCGCCGTCGATGGTCTTGAGCAGGAAATCGCCGTAATTGCTGCCGTCCTCAATCATTGTCGAGTCTTTATTTGCCGCATTGAATACCTTTTCCCACAGCGCGTTATCACTCGAAAAGATATCGTTCTCCTTCTGCATGAGTTTTGCATACAGCTCGGCGGCCTCGTCGGCATTGGCCGGCTTCTGCGCAGTGAGTTCTGCGATCTTAGGATCGGAGCTCGCAGATTCGCTCGCATTGCCACCGGGCGCCGAACATGCCACAAGGCACAAGGCCAATACCGGCACCATAAACAGGGCCGCAATCTTAGAAAGCTTCATGGTCATTCCTCCGTTTTGTCGAAGCTTGTTTACTTTTTATCGGCGGTCAAGGGGAGCTTTTCCGCCGACACATCCAGGCCATAGCGATAGCTGATGGCATCGACGGGGCAGGCCCCGATGCACTTTCCGCACCGGATGCATTCGGCATGATTGGGCGCGCGGACCACATCAACGTCCATCTGACAAACCTTTGAGCACTTGCCGCACGAGACACATTTGCATGCATCGACCCGGATCCCCAGTAGGGATACCTTATTCATGAGCGCATAGAATGCGCCGAGTGGACAAATCCATTTGCAGAAGGGGCGGTAGAACAAAACGCTCAGCACTACCACGGCAATGAGAACGGCAAGTTTCCAAGTAAAGAGATGTCCCAACGCAGATCGAATGCCGGCATTGGCAATGGCCAGCGGAATGGCGCCCTCGAGCACGCCCTGCGGACAGATGTATTTGCAAAAGAACGGATCTCCCATCCCCAGGTCGTTGACCACCAGCACAGGCAGCAATACCACAGCAAACAGCAGCACAAAGTATTTGATATACGTAAGCGCCTTGAGCTTTTTTGTCGAAAGCTTTTTGCCGGGAATCTTATGAAGCAGCTCCTGCAGCCAGCCAAACGGGCACAGAAAGCCGCATACAAAGCGTCCCAGCAGCACGCCGAGCAAAATGAGCGTACCGGTAACATAGTAAGAAAAGTTGAACTTGGATGAACCTACCACCGACTGGAACGACCCGATGGGGCACGCACCCGATGCCGCGGGGCACGAATAGCAATTAAGTCCAGGTACGCAGACTGTTTTTCCCGCGCCCTGATAGATGCCGCCTTTGGCAAAGTTTGGCAGGTGAATGTTGGTGACCAGCGTCGCCGCCGCCTGAATGAATCCGCGAAATCGGGCCAAAACATGCGACGCAGTGTTTTCTCTTTTATCCAATTCCGATACACTCCAAGCACAGCCTAATCGCTTTGGCCAGCACGGCATCCGCCTCGCCACGCATAACACCAAAGCACACCATGGCAATTCCGACGATCAACAAAGCGACCTGTACCACGGGTTTTACCGCTTTGAACAACCTGACCACTCCTTTCGTTACGCGACCATTGGACCATATCGACTATAAAATCCGTGTTAAGCGCGATTTGGAATGTGCAAGGAGACTGTTATGCGTATTTTGATCGTCGAAGACGAGCGAGCACTGTGCGATGCAATCGCGCGCAGCTTGCGAAACTTGGCGTACAGCGTCGACTGCTGTCACGACGGACAGGAGGCGCTCGATCTGCTGGGCGTCGAAGTCTTTGACCTCGTGGTACTCGACCTCAATCTCCCCCGTATCGACGGCATGACCGTGCTCAGGGAACTTAGGAAAACCGACTGCGAGACTAAGGTACTGATTCTGTCCGCACGTGGAGAAGTATCCGATAAAGTTGCCGGACTCGATGCCGGCGCCAACGATTACCTCACCAAGCCGTTTCATCTGGACGAGCTTGCGGCAAGGATTCGCAGCCTTACCCTCAGACGTTTTACACAAGGCGACATAGTTTTAACCTGCGGAAAGCTCCGCTTTGACACCAAGGCGCGCATCGCCTCCGTGGACTGCGAGGCTTTATCTCTTACGCGCAAGGAAACGGGAATCTTGGAATACCTGATGCTTAATCAGGGGCGTCCGGTAAGTCAGGAGGAGCTTATCGAGCACGTTTGGGATAGCAGCGTGAACAGCTTTAGCAACGCAACCCGCGTTCATATCTCGTCGCTCCGCAAAAAGCTACGCAGCACTTTGGGATACGACCCGATTCGCAATCGGATTGGAGAGGGCTACGTTATGGAGGATAGCGAATGAAAAGGCTTTCCCTGCAATGGCGCATAACGATTATGACGGCACTGCTCACGTGTGCGGCATGCATGCTGACGAACTGCCTGGTCGGCTATACGGGCATGCGCTACATGGATGCCATCGGCAGCGACATCTCGGCCTTTACCGCTGCCGGCGCGGATTCGCCCCAGGCGTTTGACCCAACAAAAGCAGCCCTCGATGACGAGGTCACGATCGTCGTAAACGACGCACAGGAGTCTTTTGGCACGACAGCCTGGCGCATCACGGCTGGAGTCACACTCCTTGGCGGCGCGCTGGCATACTTTGCAAGCGGCCGTGCACTCAAACCGCTACGGGATTTTGCCGCCCAGGTAGAGCGCGTGCAGCCTGACAACCTAAGCGAAATCAGACTCAGTGAAGATGTGCCCACCGAGCTACAACGATGCAGTGCCTCTTTCAACGACATGATCGCCCGTCTTGGCGAGGGGTTCTCTGCACAGCGTCAGTTTACCGGCAACGCCGCACACGAGCTGCGCACCCCGCTCGCCCTTATGCAAGCACAGATTGAACTATTCATCTCCGAGCACTCCGGTTTGCAACCCGAAACAGCCGAGCTGCTCGGCCTGCTACAAGAACAAACCGAGCGCATGTCTCGAATGGCCAAG
>CABUWR010000050.1 GCA_902495265.1 uncultured Collinsella sp.
TCTACAGACTGTTGATGCCCTCGCTGATAGCGTTCCATAGATCTTGGACCTTGCCTTTAAATGCAACGATGGCAATAATCGCGATCACCACAAGCACACCCACCAAAATGGCGTACTCGGTGGTACCCTGCGCGCTCTCCTCCTGCAACAGCTCCTTGGCATGCTGGCGAGCGCGAATCGCCCGGCAAAAAGCCCAGCCCTGGACCTTGCCGGCAACGTCAGTCATCGTGTTCATGTATTCCTCCCTACATCATCCCGCCTGCTCCCAGCAGCGGGCCCAATATGGACAGAAGCAACGCCGGCAAGATGAGTGTGCCGGTGGGAATCAGCAGCTTGACGGGCGCACGCTCGATCTCGCGCTCGACCGCGGCGCGATGAGCCGCACGGATCTCGCGACTTTGAGCAGCCAGCGTCTCGGCCAGCGGAGCGCCCAGGGCAAGCGCCTGCCCCACCGTGATGGCAAAGGTCTCGAGCGCCCTCACGTCCAAATCACGCGCGGCAGCCAACAGCTCGGCCTCGCGCGTCCCCACGCCCACCTGCCACGCCATGCAGGCTCGCTCAAGACGGACGGCCAGCACCGACCGACGATTGGCGCAGAAAATCTCGAGCGCCGCGTCAAACGAAAGGCCGGCAGAAAGCCCCAAGCGCACCACGTCGATCATCTCGGACACCTCACCGAGCGACACCTGTGCCGGGCCGCCCGCCCCAATCGCGCCCTTCATTCGCGCGGTCAGAGCATCAATCACCGAGCAGCTCGCAGCAATGACCAGTACCACCTCACGCTTGCACGCCTCTGCAATCTTGCGAGCATCCGCACGCTCCAAACCTGTCGCGGCAAATACACTCAGGGCACACAGACAGGCCGCGACCCCAACCAGGGCGCTCATAACTCCACCCGCATAATGCGCCGGATAACTACCAGGGCAACGACGTTGAGGGCAAGCCCCAACACCACGGCGCCCGCACCAGCCGGCGTCGCAAGACCGCGGCGAAAGTCTGCCGAAAGCAAAGCCAGTACCGCGCACATGCCCGCCGGCATCGCTGCGACCATGTGTGCCGACATACGCGCCTGTGACGTCTTAACGTCCAGACGGCGTTTGAGCTCAATGCGCTCACCCACCATGCTCGACGCCTCGGACAGCAAGCCAGCAAGTGGAGCCCCGGTACGCTGCGATACTTTGAGCGCCAAGGTGACAAGCGAAAGGCCGGGGGCATCGATGCGAACGAGTAGGTCATCGAGTGCGTCGGTCGCCGAGATGCCGCAATCGATTGCCGCCGCCACCCGCAAAAACTCGGTATGCACCGGTTCTTGCGCATGGGCGCCCACAAAGCGCATGCCCTGTGCCAGCGAATGCCCCGAGGCAAGCGACATGGATAACGCCGTGAATGCCTCGGGCATGGCCTCTTCTACATCATGCTGCTCGCGTCGGCGATCGAAGGTGTCACGCGCGGCACCCACGCCAAACGGCGCCACCAGCCCCAAGACAAAGCCGATGGGCGACAACGACGCAACGGCCAGCAAAACGCTGCAGATACCGCTCGACAGCAGCAGAAATGCCAGACGAGCCGCGTTATCCTCAATAGCAAACCCAAGGCGATCTGCGGGGATCAGCGACGCCCACGAGCGGGCAATCTTTGTCAGCAGGTCGTTTTCCACCAACTCACGCGGCAGCTTCTCCGCCATCGATTCGAGCGTCTGGCGCACCAGCTCCGCCGGCGGCATCCGCGGCACACGAGGCTCTGCCCCACACGCCGTCGCGACGGAAAGCCCCGCCAAACCCCCTACGACGAGGGGCATAGCGATCTCCATTCGTCCACCTCCTCTTGCGTGAGCGTTCCCGACCGCAAGCCCTCCGCAATAAACGGCGGCTCGCGGTCGAGCGTCCAGGTGCGTTCGGCGGCATCAAAAGTCACGTAGCGTTCGAGCTCAACACCGCCCGACGCGCCGCGGCGAACCCCCGAATATGAGGCGACAAAGCGCCTACCATCTGCATGACGCTCGGACATCACGATGCCGTCGAGCGCCATGGCGATCTGCTCTTCGATAAGCTCACTCGGCAAATCGATGCCGTAGCGCGCAAGCAGCGTCAGGCGAACCACGGTCTCCTGCTCGGTACCCGCATGGAGCGTGGTGAGCGAGCCGTCGTGGCCCGTGTTCATGGCCTGCAGCATGTCGCAGCACTCGGCACCGCGCACCTCGCCCACGACAATGCGGTCGGGGCGCATACGCAGAGCATTGGTCACCAGGTCACGAATCGTCACCGCACCCTCGCCCTCGATTGACGCCTCACGCGCCTCCAGACGGACAACGTGTGGGTGATGTGCAAACTTGAGCTCGGCGGAATCCTCGATCGTCACGATGCGCTCGCCGGTGGAAATCTCGCACGACAGCAGCTGCGCATACCAAAGCGGCAGTGACCCCAACCCCACAAGCTCGTCCAGCGAACAGATACGGTCCGAGAACTTACGAATGGTAAGGATTGGCCCGTCGATCGCCACGGGTGGAATCACCGCGTTGACGCGATAACCCGTCTTGAGGCGGGCGTTGACGATGGGGCTACGCTCGTCGATACGACGGCCGAGCGGCGAGATGATGCGGTCGATGAGCACACGGATCTGCTCGTCGTCCTCAAACGCGTGCTCGATGGGATACAAAACGCCGTTGCGCTCAAAAAAGGCAGAGCGACAGCCGTTGACCATGATTTCGGTAACGGTGTCATCCTCGATGAGCGGCTGCAGCGGTCCCAGGCCCACCACGTCATCTAGGATCTCGTCGATGATGGTCTCACGCTCAGGCGTCGCCAAGTCGGTCGGCTCTTCCACGTTGAGCGCCGCTTCCACTGCCGGACGTAGCTCAGAGCGGGCAAAGGCCAGGTCGACGTAGGCACTGATGCGTGCCACCTCGTCGTAGCCCACGCGGTTCATCACCGCACGCTTGGTGCGGCGTTTAACGGCACGGCGGCGTCCCGCATCAACGGGGGCAGCCGCGGCGGCCGCGCCAGCGGCTTTAATCCTCGTCTGCAGACTCATCGCGAATCACCCTCACGCGACCAGGGAAGACGGATGCGCGGGCGCTCGGTACGGGTCGCGCGGTCAGCGACCATATCGCTCCAGGGACCGACGGCGCAGCCCAGCTCCACGAGCATCTCGCGCGTGGCCTCGCGCACGCTAGTCGCAAAAGCGCTCGTCTGGCCCACCGCCTCGTCGGCGCGACCGAATGCCATGAGCGCGGCCAAATCCTGACCGCCATCGGCAATGCGGATCTTGGAGCTCAGTGCGCAGGCAATCTCAAAGCGCATGGCGACGTCCTCGTCGGCACCGCGCGCACCAAACCGGTTGAACACGGCGCTCATGCGCGTGCGTGGCACGCCCACGCGGCTCGCCAGCTCAATGACGCGTGAAGCGGATGTCGCGGACGATACCGCCGCATCGCCTACGACCAGGCAACGGTCGCTCGCCGCCACCGCGGCGGCCACGGCATCACCCCAAAAGACCGAGGTGTCGACAAAGACCACGTCGGATTCGCGACGCAAAACATCGAGCAATAGCTCCACCGGACGCGCCATGAGCTCGGCCTTCTCGGGGGCCGCGACAGGTCCCCAGAGCGTGACGCCCGCGGCGACGCGCATCGATGCGGCCACGATATCCGGCTCGGCAAGTGCGCCCGCCGCCGACGGCTCGATAAGCGTCGCCATATCGTGTGGGGCATCGACACCCAGCAGATCGTATAGGTTTCCAAACATGAGGTCCAAGTCGAGCACAGCGGCACGCAAACCCAACAGCGACGCCGCATGCGCCATGGTGGCAACGATCGTCGACTTGCCGCAACCGCCCGAACCCGAGACGACGCAGACGACCGGCGCCCGACGCGGCGGAATCGAAGCGTCCGCCGACGGCGCGGGGGCCGACGGTGCAGGAACCGGCGACACGGACGCGGGCGATAACATCCCCGTCTCCCCCGCCGCGGTCACGCGCTGAGCCCAAGCCGGCATGGCAGGCTGCCCGGGCTGCGGTTCCGAAGCCAAGGACGCAGCGGCACACGGCTCGCCAACCCCGGCAAAACCCTCGACCTCGTCGAGCTCATCGGCCAGATTTACGCCGTGCACGTATCCCATATCTTCAGCCGGAACGTCATCGCCATACGGTACCGGCCCTCCAGCGTCATCGTATGCAAGGGGGTCCCGGGGGCGCCGACCATGCTCGGCTTCCGCTTTTCCATATTCATCAACACGCGGGCCTCTTGTAGCGCGAGGCGCCCCGGGTTCCCTATCAACAAAAGCATCGGGCTCAATCGTCATGCGCCGATCGGAATCAACCGTTCCCTCGCCCGTGCGCCCGTTGCCGCACAAACTGTGCGCAGCGATGACCTCGGTCGCCCCCGCGCGAAACAGCCCTTCGATATCCGACGGGTCGAGCGTCTCGATCAACACGACGACGCGACTCACACGGCCCTCGGCCGTCAGGCGTGCAACGGTCTTCCGCACGTCTTCGGTATCGAACAGAGATGCCGCGATGATGGCGGCACCGCGGCGCGAGGGAAACGCCCGCGCCATGGATACCAGCCCGTCCAGATCCCCCACGCGAAGCACCTGTGCGCCCACATCGCGACCCTCGACTTCCTGCTGTAGCAGCCCGTAATCGCCGCACGCGCAGCACGCAAGCCAGATCGCCTTCATCACTCGTCGCCTCCGCTCTTTTTGCCGCGCGCCGTGGCGGGAATCGTCAAGCTGACCGTTCCCTTTCCCGAGGCTCCCAGCAATTCCTTGACATCTTCGGGGTCTGCCGCCAGCGTCACCCACTCGATCTTGCCTTCACGCGTGGTGCCGGCATCTTCGCTGGTATCGATCACGTACGCGCCGCACAAACGATCGGTCACGCCATCTTTTTGCACGTACACATCCACATAGCTGCCCACGCCCGTGGCGCCGCCGACCGAGTGCTCGGCATCGACCGCCACCGAAACGGCAACCTTGCCTTTAGGCACCTCGAGCTTGTGGCTCTCGGCCTTGGTGTAGACATTGCAAATCACGGCGTTTTTGGGAATGCGCGAGGTCGTCACGTCGCCGCGCACCTGACGCAGCTCGGTCGCCGCATCACGCGGCAACAGACTCGCCAGCCATTCCTGAGTTATGACATTGGTCTCGTCGAGGGTCTCGCCCGCATCGATATCGCGCGCCGCGACGCACACCTCAACGCGGTCGCCGCCGTATTTTGCCAAAGTCTCGGCCTGGGCCTGCTCGGCTTGCGAGCGGATCGACGAGCCGTAGACCATGCAGAGCGCCGCGGCAAGCACGCCCGCGACCAGACTGATGGCGATGCGCTTGCTCTTGTTCACGGCCGCTCCTCTCAAGGTAGCACCGGGCAAATGCCCGTACCACCATTGTCTGGGCGACCAGGGCGCAAAGCGGCGCAATCGCAATCTTGGTTTTACGTGTCAAACCAATTGCTGACCAAAAGCTGACCAGCCCGTCAAGCTCGTGGCAAGGTTTTGGTCAGAACGTCGGCAAAACGCATATTTCGAGGCGCTTTGGCAGCAAAAAAGCCGCCTCCCAAGCAGTTAGGAGACGGCTGTCATAGGAAAATTCAATTACAGATGGACATCGGGGTCGAGCATTTGGGCACTCACGCGCATGGATGACGCCAGGTTTTGGAACGTCTCCAGGCGCAGGCTGTCGATCTGTCCCGCGTCCTCGGCCTCGCGAACGGCGCAACCCGGCTCGTGAGTGTGCGTACAATCGCCAAACCGGCACGCACGCGACGCCTCGACGATCTCAGGGAAGGCACGCGCCAGACCCCGCTCATGCCCCACAAGCGGCAGGCTGCGCAGGCCCGGGGCATCGGCGATCACGCCGGCGTCGCCCGGCAGCGCCACCATCACGCGCGCAACCGTGGTGTGGCGACCCTGGTCATCACGCTCGCGCACGCCGCCAGTGGCCAGCGCATCGTGGCCCAGCAGCGCATTGAGCAGCGTCGACTTGCCGGCGCCCGACTCGCCCAAGATCATGGCACAGCTCCCAGCCGGCACGCAGGCGCGAACCTCGTCCAGGCCGAGGCCCTCGGCAGAAGACGTCACGATCACGCGCACGTCCGGACCCACCAGACGGCGCACGCGGTCCAGATCGCGCTCGAGCTCATCGGCCTCGCAGCGGTCGGCCTTGGTGAGCACCACCACCGGCTCGGCATCGCAATCGAGCGCCAACACCAGTGAGCGCGCCACGCGATCGAGCAGCACCTCGCCGGCGCCGAGCGCCTGCACGATCAGCACGCTGTCAACGTTAGAGCAGAGCACCTGGCGCTCCCCGCGGGCACGGCCGCGCCAGCGCTCAAAGCTCGTACGGCGCGGCAGTACGCACTCGATGACGCCCATGTCGTGCCCGGGAGCACGGCGAACCGCCACGCGGTCGCCCACGGCGGGCAGCAAGACCTCGTCCTCGCCACGCGACTTGGCAAACCCTACGGCATGCTCGGCACGAAACGTGTCATCGGCAGTTGCCACCAGCGGAAACCCGCGGTCCAGGCGCACCACGGCACCGAGCTGCATCTGCTCGGGCTCCTCGGCCTGGGCGCAAAAGTCGTCAAATGCAGCCTGCTGAGCCGCATCGACCGGCAGGTCATCGAACGCCGGAACATCCCGCAGCGCGTCAAGCCCCGGCACACTCGCCAGCAACTCCTCAGCAGACGCAGGGGCTTCGGTCGCAAGCTTCCGACGACGGTCACGCTTAGCCCGCGCCCCCGTCGTCTTTTTCTTCGCCTTAGCCTTAGCCTTAGCCACAAACGCCTCCCAGCACCAAAAATCACAACTGAGCAGGTATTTTACCCACAAAAAAGAGTCGGTCGAGCAACCGCTCGACCGACTCACATACTTTCCCTCAGCTCATGGTCCCGAGAGGTTATCCGAAGGCCCGCCCGCCGGGAGGGGTTTCTTCTGAGCGATCCCGCAGCGCGAAGCGCGAGGACTAGCGAAGAAGAAACCCCGCAGGCGGTCGGGCCGGTGGGAAGGATGGCCTTTCGACCTACTCCTTCTCCACTGCGCGCATGATCGCCTTGTAGATCTCCATCAGCGGGATGATCAGGAAGGCCAGGCCCAGCGCGGCAAGAACGCCCTTGAGCTCAAGCGTCACGGGGCCAAAGAACATCTCGGCAAGCGTCGGCTGCACGGTCACGATCACCGTCAGCACCAGTGCCAGCGCGGCAGAAGCCCACAGCCACTTGTTCTGCTTCTTCATGGTGAACAGCGACGCACGACGGCTGCGCATATTGAAGCAGTGGAAAATCTCGACCATGTTGAGCGTGATGAACGCCATCATCACGCCTTCCTCGTCGGCATTGCCGGCGATCATATCGGTGATGTGGATGTAGCCCATGTCAAAGTACACGCCCACAAAGAAGCTCGCCAGCACCAGCACGGTGATGATCAGACCCTGGACCACGCAGTCCAGGCCCATGTGACCGGCAAAGACACCGTCCTTGGCGTTGCGCGGCTTGCGCTTCATGATGTCGCCCTCGGCATCCTCCATGCCCAGCGCGAGCGCGGGGAAGCAGTCGGTGACCAGGTTCACCCACAGCAGCTGCACCGGCTGGAAGATGGTAAAGCCGATGAGCGTGGCGATAAACACCGAGAAGACCTCGGCAAGGTTAGCCGAAAGCAGGAACTGGATGACCTTGCGGATGTTGTCGTAGATGCGACGGCCCTCTTCGCAGGCACCGATGATGGTGGCGAAATTGTCGTCGGCGAGCACCATGTCGGCGACGTTCTTGGTGACGTCGGTACCAGTAATGCCCATGCCCACGCCGATGTCGGCGCGCTTGATGGACGGGGCGTCGTTGACGCCGTCGCCCGTCATGGCGACGATCTGGTCGCGCGACTTCCAGGCCTCGACGATGCGGGTCTTGTGCTCGGGCTGGACGCGGGCGTATACGCCGTAGTCCTCGATGTGCGCGTCGAGCTCCTCGTCGCTCATGCGGTCGAGGTCGGCACCGGTAATGGCATGGCTGCGATCGGTGACGATTCCCAGCTGCTTGGCAATGGCCACGGCGGTGTCGATATGGTCGCCCGTGATCATGACGGTGCGAATACCGGCGTCGTGGGCCTCGCGGATGGCGTCGGCGACCTCGGGGCGGACAGGGTCAATCATGCCGGACAGGCCGCAGAAGACCAGGTCGTGCTCGAGCGCAGCGGGGCTGCAGTCGCTCGGGACCTCGGTGTAGGTGCGGCTTGCCAGCGCCAGCACGCGCA
>CABUWR010000051.1 GCA_902495265.1 uncultured Collinsella sp.
GCCAAAACAGTCCCTATTCCACCGCAACTTCATTGGGGCGTGCGACGATGACCGTCCCAAATTAGCGCCCCTGCACCAAGCCAAGGCCCCGTTCTGGATTGTTTCGGAACGGGGCCTTGGTGATTGGGGTCTATTGGGTTTTGTTCGCTAGTCTACCTTTTGTCCGCATGTGGGGCAGAACTGGGCTTCGGGTACGAGCGGGGTTCCGCAGTGACGGCAGAAGCGGGCGGGCTCGGTCGGGTTTGCTGGCATTCCCGGTGCGGCGGGCGCTACGGCGTTCTGCTGGGTGCGCTTCTGACGACGACGTTGCTTGCGCTGGGGCTTGGGCGTTGCGGCTGCCATGCCGTTTGCTGTCTTCGTGCGCTTCTTGCGGATGCAAAGGACAACGATCGCGCCGCCGATGATAAGGACAATCGCCACGCCACCGCCAATAACAAACGGCAGGTGAGTCTGGACAAAGTACAGCACATCCTCGGGCAGCGAGTGGGGGATATTGGACTTATAGATGTTCACGTGGACCGTCGCAGGGTCGTTTTCATCGTTATAGGTTTCCAAAATCCTACGATCACCGTCCATGAACCAAAGATCGGACCAATGAGAGCCAAACTCGCTCTTTGCTCCGGTTTTTGCATCAGCTAGGCATGCCGAGTCTTTGTCACCATTTGTGCTTACTCCGAGCAGGGCCTTACCGTCATGTGAGATGTCTTTGAGGTATCCACCGCCGAAGGGGAAGGCGGTCGAGCTAATAATCTCTTCCTTTCCCAAATCATAGACGCCAACGTTTGCATCATTATCGTTTAGGTCGTAATAACCTTCAGCCTCTTCAAATAGCTCGTTCGACCCTCTTTTTATATAGATTGGGTAGAACTTGACTGATTCGGAGTAGAAATTATTAGGAGCATGCTCATCGTCATTGAGAAGAACGCTCATGTTTCCGTCGCGGTCAGCTTTTATTAGTGCAATGTCGCTCTGAAGATAAATGTCGTCCGAGTTAGAACTGAGGGTAATGTTGTAGATATTCGAAGACCTATCATCCTTTTTTACGTTGACGGTCTTTAATTCTGTTGACCCTGTATCACAGTTGAAAACCCTAAGTGCAACGACGCCGTCCTCGGTATTGTCCTGTAAGGCATATAGGCGGCTCATGTCTTTTGAGTAACTGTAGTACCACCAAGAGTCATCTTCATCTGGCTGGTATGTCTGGACCAGTTTGTCGGATTCAAGATCATAGATTTCGACCAATTTAGGATCGTCTTCATCGTCATAGTGCTCCACAGCAGCCCTATTGCCATCATCGGAGACGGTTACATCGGTGTAGGCATATTTGGCCGAAGTGATGGGATGGACTGTTTGGGTCTGGTTGTCTGGTGAGAATACGAATAAATTATTACCGTCTTCCCAGTAGAGCTGATCGTTATCGGTGAGATATGCGTAATCAAGGCATTCATCTGATATATCGATGGGGCTCATGCTGCCATCATTGAAATTGATAAGGGATATTGTCTTTCGGTTGAAATCGTCATCGCAGTCGTACAGATAGCCGAACTTTGTATGGCCGTTCGTGCGGATATCCGAGTATTCACTACTTACCTTAAAGCTGTACGACTTCTCAAGCTCAGGCGTCGGTACGCTACCGCCGGCTAATGCTGCAGGAGGGGCTGCAAGCGGAGACAGGGCTGCGATCAGGCCGATGGCGACTGCTGCGATCCTTCCACTTTTTTGGATGCTCTTAAACATGGCAATCCTTTCCTCTAAATACGAATGCGATACTGCCATGGTTAATCGGGATTCCGAAATCTTGTTGCGCAACATTCGCCATCGGCAACATTTTTCGGCCAGCTGTGCCGTCCCCAAGAGATCATTCTGAGTTGCGGTGAAATAGGGACTAAATGGGGGCTCCAGAGGCCAAAACAGTCCCTATTCCACCGCAACTTCATGGGGATGTGTGACAATGCCCGTCGGAAAACATCTGCTGTCTTTGGGGGCCTATCTATGCTGTACGAGTTTTGTGCCGAGAACTTTGAGCGGGTGCCGGCGGCCATCGAGGCCGGTGCGGGGCGCATCGAGCTGTGTGACAACCTCGCCGTCGGTGGCACCACGCCTTCCGCCGGCGTTATTAGCGCTACAGTCAGTTACGCTCACGAGCATGACGCGCGAGTGATGTGCATGATTCGCCCGCGTGGTGGCGACTTTCATTACAACCAGGACGAGCTGCGCATGATGGAGATGGACCTGGGCCTTGCTGTGAGTGCCGGCGTTGACGGTCTGGTCTTTGGCTGCTGCAAGCCCTGTGCCGGCGGCTGGGCGCTCGACGAACTCACCCTCGGCGCCCTCGTTATGGCTACGGGCTGCGCGACCGAGGAGTGCAAGCGCGAGTCCCTTGACATCACCTTCCACATGGCATTTGACCAGCTCTCGCCCGAGGCTCAGCTCGATGCGATTGATACACTTGCCGACTGCGGCGTTACGCGCATCCTCACGCATGGCGGCGCTGCCGGTACGCCGATCGAGGATAATTTCGATCATCTGGCTCGTTTAATCGAGTATGCGGGCGACCGCCTGACCATCCTCCCCGGCGGCGGCATCACTACGGCAAATCGCGACGCGGTCGCGGCGGCGCTAGGCGTCTCCGAGCTCCATGGCACCAAGATCGTGCCGCTGGAGGTATAACCCGTGGCGCTCGTATTTGACGTTCAGCAGGCGAACGGCAAGCCCGACGATAATCGTCGCCCTGGTACCGAGTGCCCCTTTTGCGACACGGAGGGGCTCGCCAACATCATCCGGCGCGATGGTGACTGCATCTGGCTCGAGAATAAGTTCAAGACCTTGCGGGCCACCCGTCAGACCGTATTGATCGAGTCGGCCAATCACGACGCCGACCTGGTGACCTATGAACCGGATGAGCTGCACCATGTGATGAGGTTTGCCCTGGGCTGTTGGCAGCAGATGATCGATTCCCAACAGTACCGCAGTGTGCTCATGTACAAGAACAAAGGCCCGCTTTCGGGCGGCAGCCTCGTCCATCCGCATATGCAGATTGTGGGTCTGGAGCGGGAGGACGGTTATGCAGCACTAGCCCCCGCCAACTTCGAAGGCATCGATGTTTGGCGACACGGGAGGGTCGCGGTCAACATCTCAACCGAGCCGATCATGGGATTCTTTGAGGTCAACGTCTCGGCTCCACAGGGAATCGCCGCCAGCGACGACGCCCGCGACCAAGCCGAAGCGGACTTGTTTGCCGACGCGATCCAGGTAGCTCTGCGCTATATCCTGCACGAGCACCACGGCGGTCGCGCGGAGTCGTACAACTTGTTCTTCTACCACCTGGGCGGTCGGACCATTGCCAAGGCGCTGCCACGTTGGGTGGTATCTCCCTACTTTGTGGGCTATCGTTTGGCCCAGGTCAATGCCGAGACCACGCTCGATACCGATGCTGAGCGCCTGCGTGCGCATCTGGAAACGCTCGCGTAGCAAGGCGAGCGCCTGCGAAAAGTGTGCTGCCTAGCGTGCCATCGCCTCGCGCCCAGCCTTGACCCGCTTGCGCTGTTTGGCGCGCTCCTCGCCGGTCAGGCGCTCAAAGAGATGTCCGATAATCGAGGCCAGCACCTGTTGAAACAGCGTACCGCACATGACGGGGAATACGACCTCGCCGGGAAAGTACTGCGTGGCGATGACGGCGCCCGAAGAGATGTTACGCATGCCGCAGGTAAAGCACATGGTGGTCGTCTCGCTATACGGCAGATGCAGGGCACGTGCGACCAGGATGCCGATGATAAAGCCACTGATGGCGAACGCCAGGATAAAGAGGGCGACTTCTAAGCGCTCATCATTCATGTGCAGCACGTACTCGCTCATGGCGGTGGAGTTGGACGCGATGACCCCCATCATCATGAACTTGCAGGCGGGCGAAAGCGCGGGGGAGAGTTTCTCGTGACCCCAGCCGCGCGTGAGTTCGTTGATCACGATACCGAGCACGGCGGGTATGGCGATCATGAAGGCCATATTCTGCATCATGCTTGGCACGTCGATCGAGACGGTGGCGCCCAGCAGGAGCTTGAGCGTAAGAGGAATCGTCACGGGTGAGATGACCGAGGACGTCAGGATGATGGTGAGCGCGAGCGGGCCGTTGCCGCCGAACATGCCAATCCACATAAAGGCAGTGACTGCCACAGGTACGCTGTACTCGAGCACGATACCGCAGACAAGGTTGGGATTGGAGCCAAAGAATAACGATCCCATGGCATAGGCTGCGATAGGGATAAGCACCGCCGAGACGAGCAACGCCAAGACCAGGTGCAACGGACGGCGGAACACCTCGGTTACCTGGTGGAAGGTGTTGCTGAGCGCACCCTGAAACGTCATAAAGGCAAACAGGGCGGGAACGATAGGCTTGAGTACGCCAATCTGCTGGGGAAAGAGCACACCGAGCGCCACGCAAATCGGAACGATGACCTGCATGTGCCCCGCGAGAAACTTGCCCAGTCCAACCCATTGCTTCATATGCGCTTGTGACCCCCTTTGTTCGTGAATCCGTTTTGAATGGATATGCTAGACGCTCGCATGCGTCCGTGCGTCAGAAACGCTCGAATATTTCGAGGCGATTACCGGCATCGTTTCCCGAAACCACGGCGTACTGCGGCGTTTTGCGTCCGTACTGCACGGTATAATAAATCCGTTCAACAGATCTGCCTGCCGAAGCGGGCATACACAGAGGACTCATCGCTATGAACCGTGAGAGGTATCGCGGCGACCTGCCCCTATCGGGGGTGGGCGCCTATGTCATCGCTTAAGACGACGCATCGCTGGGCGGTCGCTCAGCAAAACCCCGAGCTCGAAAAGGAGCTTTCGGCTGGCCTGGGCATACCCGGGCTGGTGGCGCGCATTATGGTTGCGCACGGCATTACATCCATCGAGGAAGGGCAGCTGTTTTTGACGCCTTCGCTCGATCGCGACTGGGCTGACCCACTCATTATCCCGGGCATGTCGGTCGTTGCCGACCGCGTCGAGCATGCTATTCGCAACCACGAGCATATCGCGGTCTTTGGCGATTTTGACGTTGACGGTATTACGTCGACCTGCCTGTTGACCGAGGCGCTGCGCACGTTTGGCGCCGATGTCACGCCGTTTATTCCGCATCGCTTTGACGAGGGCTACGGTCTTTCGCGAGCGGCGCTCGACCGCGTTAACGAGCTCGCTCGCCCCCAGCTGATCGTGACCGTCGATAACGGCATTGCCGCCAAGGAAGAGGTCTCCTATCTGGAGAGCCTGGGAATCGATTTGGTGGTCACGGACCATCACGAGCCCTCCGACCAGGTGCCGCAGGGTGTGCCCCTGACTGACCCCAAGCTCGAGGACGAGGGCCCCTCGCGTGAGCTTGCCGGTGCTGGTGTGGCGCTCAAGCTGGTGCAAGTCCTGGGTGAGCGCCTGGGCAAGCCGTCGTATTGGCGCTCGCTGATCGAGGTCGCGGCGCTGGGTACCGTGTCCGACATGATGCCGCTGACGCCCGAGAACCGCGCGCTAGTCGCCGAGGGCATCCAGCAGATGCGCGTGACCGCCCGCCCCGGCTATATCGCGCTGGCCGCGCTCGCCAAGGCCGACCTCTCTAGCATTACGGCCGATGGCCTGTCGTTTTCGCTCATCCCCCGCTTAAACGCCGCCGGCCGCATGGCTGATCCCAAGCTGGCGCTCGACCTGCTGCTTGCCCGCGATCCTATCGAGGCAAGCGCGCTGGCGGCCGAGCTCGAGGAGATCAACCGTCAGCGTCGCGAGATCGAGGCGGAGCTCACACGCGATGCCATGGCAAAGGTCGAGGAGACCTATGATGGCGGTCGCGCAATCGTCGTGGGTGGCGAGGGCTGGCACGAGGGCGTCAAGGGTATCGTGGCGAGCCGCCTGACCAACCGTTATCACGTGCCGGCGCTGCTGTTCTCGATCGAAAACGGTATCGCTCGCGGTTCGGGTCGCTCGGTGGGCAAGGTCAACCTGTTCGATGCCGTAGAACGCTGCTCCGATCTGCTGATTCGTCGCGGCGGGCATGCGGGTGCGGTGGGCGTGACCATCGAGGCGTCCAAGCTCGACGAGTTCCGTCGTCGCCTTTCTGCCGTGCTGTCCGAGCTTCCCGCCGAGGACTTTGAGGACACCGATGAGGTTGCCGCTACCGTCGACCTCTCCGAGCTAAATATCGAGACCATCGAGCAAATCTCCCGTCTTGAGCCGTTTGGCCAAGGCAACAAGGTGCCGCTGTTGGCGGCCGAGGGCGTGACGATGTGCGATCGCGCCGTGGTGGGCAAAACCGGCGAGCACATGCGCTTCGTGGCGACCGATGGCGCTGCGAGTGTGCCGGCCATTATGTTCCGCGTGCCGCAGATCGATAAGCTCATCAATTGCGATAGCGCCGTCGATTTGGTGTTCGAGGCCGTGGCCGAGCATTGGCAAGGTCGCGTAAAGCCCAAGCTCATGATCAAGGATGTCTTGGTCCGCGACACCACGGCGCCCAGCGTTGACGACCCGGCATGTGAGCTTCGCCGCGGCGTGGAGCCTGCGGACGCCGGTCTTCGTCTGGAGTCCCGCAAGCGCCAAACGCTCGCCCAGCTTTCCTATACCGAGCTGACGCGCTCGCTTATTCATAGCTTTATCGGCTCGAATCAGCCGCACCGCGCGCAGGTCGAGGCGCTCGATGCCCTGGCCGATCACCAAAGTGTTCTGGCCGTTATGGGAACAGGGCGCGGCAAGTCTCTTATCTTCCATGTGCATGCCGCGCGCGAGGCGGTCCTTCGCGGGCGTGCGAGCATCTTTGTCTATCCGCTGCGCGCGCTCGTTGCCGACCAGGCCTATCACCTCTCGTCGACGATGGCCGCGCTCGGCATTGGCGTGGGCGTGCTGACCGGCGAGACCGTGGAGGCGGCGCGCGATGACGTGTTTGCCGGCTTGGCTTCGGGCCGCACCGGCATCGTGCTCACGACGCCCGAGTTCCTGTCCATTCACCGCGACCGCTTTGCGCGTTCGGGACGCATCGGTTTTGTCGTTATCGATGAGGCGCATCATGCCGGTCTTGCCAAGGGCGGTGACCGCAGCGCCTATCTCGACATGCCCGATATCCTCAAGGCCCTGGGCGACCCGGTCGTTCTGGCCACGACTGCCACCGCAACGGCTCCGGTTGTGGCCGAGCTTGCCCGCGTGCTACCGATTACCCGCACGGTGGTCGACGAGACGGTGCGCGAGAACTTGCAGCTCGAGGACGACCGAGATCTTGCGAGCCGCGAGAACCGCCTGGTGTCAATCGTGGCGACGGGGGAGAAGACCGTCATCTACGTCAACTCGCGCGACCAGTCCGTGGCGCTTGCCAAGACGCTGCGCAAGCGGGTGCCCGATTGCGCGACCCGCATCGCGTTCTATAACGCGGGGCTTGCACGCTCCGATCGTCGCCGTGTCGAGGAAGCGTTTCGAGACGGCAGCCTCAGCTGCATCGTTTCGACCTCTGCCTTTGGTGAGGGCGTCAACCTGCCCGATATTCGCCATGTCGTGCTCTACCACATGCCGTTTGGCAGCATTGAGTTCAACCAGATGAGCGGACGCGCCGGTCGCGACGGCCAACCTGCCGTGATTCACTTGCTCTATTCGTCGCGTGACGCTCGCATTAACGAGCGCCTGCTCGACTGCTACGCGCCCGAGCGCGACGAGCTCGTCACGCTCTATCGAGCTCTGCAGACTATGTGGCGCTCCAACCGCGGCAAGACCGGAGACGACTCGTTTAGTGCGAGCGATATCGACATCGCGCAGATGTGCCTTGCCATCGATGCCCGCACGCCGGTCGACGAGCGCTCGGTGGAAAGCGGCCTGGGAATCTTCGAAGAGCTTGGTTTCTGTCGTGTTTCGGGGTTTGACGACACCCGTCGCATCGCGATGGCAGAAAACCCGGGCCGTGTGCAATTGAGCAGGTCGATTCGCTATTTGGAGGGCTTGCGCTCGCGCATGGAGTTCTCGGCTTTTCGGAGCTGGGCACTCGATTCGTGTGCTTCTGATATGCTAGCCAAAGTTAACCGCCCGATCGTACCGCGGGCCTAGGGGAAGGGGACCTCGATGGATGCCGCAGCCCGTACCGCCCATGATTCCACCCTCCAACC